>CAVJDC010000134.1:0-4298 GCA_963648085.1 Anaerovoracaceae bacterium | reverse complement strand
CAAATTTTATCATAAATCTGACCACATTAATATACAGTAATATACAGTAATATATGGCACTAAACTATAGAGCTTGTGCTTCTTCTCGCTTCAGCAAGGCATGCAGCCAGATCCAGATATGACTTAGTTCAGATATTTCATACATTTTTCAATGCTTCAATACCTTTCATGCCGTCCTTGAACGGCCTTTCTAGTTTTATATATGCAAATCTTCCTTCGGGATTTTCAATATGCAAATCTTCCATTCGGCAATATGTTTTTATATAATTGTCAGTATAACCTGTGAGCATTCCAGTTTCTTCATCGATATGCTCAAATAGAACTCTCCTCACTGTGCCAGCATTTGATTCAAAGAACCTACGAGCTAGTTTATCAGCAGCTTCGCTAAGCCTCTCTGATCGTTCTGTTTTTACTGATCCGCTTATCTGATCTGGCATATCTGCCGCAACAGTACCATTTCTGACAGAATATTTAAATATATGAATCTTGCTGAATCCGATTCTCTCTGAAGCATCAAGAGTTTCCTCAAATTCCTCTTCGGTCTCTCCTGGAAATCCTACTATGATATCTGTCGTGAGTCCATAATTGGGATCATGCTTTTTAAATACTGATGCAATCTCTTCATATTCACTTGTATTGTAAATCCTGTTCATTCGTCTAAGAACACTGTCGCTCCCACTCTGAATCGACAGATGCATATGTGAACAAAGCTTTGGAAATGCGATCAGCTTCCTTGCCATGGCTGAGTCTACAACATTTGGTTCAAGCGAACTTAGCCTAATTCTGAAATCGCCTTCTATCCGACTGATGGCGTCCACGACATTATCTATCCCACAAGGAGAATCCTCAAGATCATTTCCATAAAGAGCTGTATTTATCCCAGTGAGGACTATTTCCTTGCATCCACCCTCAATGAGCCCCTTAGCCTCACTTACTATATCATCTATCCTTCTGCTTCGCACCTTTCCCCTCGCATAAGGTATGATGCAATATGCACAAAACCTATCGCAGCCCTCTTGTATCTTTATAAAAGCTCTTACTCGTGACTCCATAAATGTGATAGATCCTGTCTCAATATATGTATCGAGTTCTTCATATGGCAGAACATGCATCTGCTCGCGCCTATTTTCTAAATATTCCTCTACAAATTCGACTATATGTGCCTTTTCATTTGCTCCTGCTATCACAGAGACTCCCTCTATCTCTGCTATTTCTTGAGGTGCGGTTTGGGCATAGCATCCAGTCACAACAATGACTGCATCTGAATTCAGTCTCCTAAGATGCCTTATCTTTTGGCGTGATTTTCTATCTGAAAGGTTCGTCACAGAGCATGTATTTATGACATAAACATCTGCAATCTCATCTTCACCTGCAATCCTGTATCCTGCTTTAGCAAATTGCTCGCGCAGAACCTGCGTCTCATACTGGTTTACCTTGCATCCCAAGGTATAAAATGACGCTTTCACGTGATAATTTCCTCCTATCCCTTAATGGATTTTTTTATTTGCCAATATCATCTTCCTGCTGTCTTTTCAGAAAGCTTATCTGTCTTTTTTTCCAGTTATGCCTTCTCTTGCAAGCATTTGTTCCATGACTGATATGTCTGACTTAATGTCGAGCATATCATCTCTGTACAATTCGTCAAGCTTCTGCTCAAATGAATATTTTGTGCTGCCAAGGCTTTCTTTTATATTTTCCATAATGGATGTAATATTTTCGCCAGAAATATTTTGGTGCTCAAGCTCATCATATTTCTTTGCGAGCTTCACCGTGGTAGGCAGATAATAGCTAAGGAACATATAAAGCTTACTGGCCTCGTCCGGAGATTCGTCCCTATGAGCAATTATCTTTTTTGAAAGGCTTGCGAGTTCAAAGACAAGAGCTGACATCTGACCGTCTTTTATATGTGAAGAAAGCTCCTCTAGGATGAGAATTTGTTTTTCAGAATCATCATCGCCTTCGACTATCTCTGCTCTGCGCTGAAGCTCTTCCGAATTTTTTCTAAAATTCTCAGCTTCAAATTTTCCGGCGCTTGACAGAATAAGTACATCATGTACGGTATCAATCTCAGCTTCTGTTCCAAGAAGACCTGCGTCAAACATCTTTCTCAAATCTGTAATAATCTTATTTTTTCTGATAGATGCTCTCTGCGAGAGCTCCGAAAGAGAAATCGACTGCCTTCCCTGAATAATATTTAGATATCTAAGATATCTGACAGCATTTTTATTTCTCAAAATTCCATTAATTATAAGTCCAGCATTAAATATCGCGAGTGCAGCAGAAACTATACCGCTAGAAACTGATTCTGTACCTGCAAAGCAGCCATTTAGAATAACGATGTCTGGAAGTAAAAAAACAGCACCAAAAGCTATCATGAATTTTCCAACACCTTTTCTTAATAAACTTTTTTTCACTTTTCTTTTTACAACAACTGGTCGTTTGTATGATTGCGTAATCTCAGCCGATTTTGCTTCGGCTGCTGTAGCAACACTATTTACTACCCTAGTAACGCCATTCTGAATGTTCTGTGCACTTTTTTGAAGGCTCTCGCCCCCCTTTTGCAGACTTTGTGCCCCTTTTTTTACATATGGAGCAGCATTCTTTTGTATATAATTCACAGCATCATTAAATATGTCACGCGAGCCCTGCTGAGAACCCTGCTGAGATGAGGGATTTCGACCTGTATAATAATTCGTGGTATTTTGGCTGCTGTCTTCTCTTACTTTGCCATCCTGTGACACTCTTGATGATGTTCTATTTTCATTTGTTTGATTTACTCGTTCTGATGCTCTATAACCCATTTTTATCCCCGATTATACCTTAAACTAAACATATGCACTTTAGCCATTTGAATCATGTCAAATTCTAAGCCTTTAAGATACAAAAGTCAAGAAAAATCCCCATTTGCTGCAATTCATCACATCATCTATAAAGATGGAGATTTTTGCCAACTGTATATTAAATCCTTCCCTGAGAAATAAACAAGGATTATTCATTAATACTCTCTTTATAGTACCACAGAGTTTTATCTGAGTGAAGCATAGAATTTTTATCAATATATATCAGCCGACATACGCAGCTGCTATAGCACACCACTCGTCTTCTTCTGTGATTTCAAGGATCTTATATCCAGATTCTTTTAGTGATGACACTACCTTATCTTCCTGCTCTATAAGAATGCCTGACGAAATAAAAATCTTTTTCCCAGAAAGATGCTTCGAAATATCGCGGCTCATCTTTATGACAAGCTCAGCTATAAGATTTGCAGCAACTATATCTGCAGAGAAACCAAGACCTTTTGTAATGTCGCCTTCGAGAATTTTGATCACATCAGACATTGCATTTTTTTTCACATTTTCGATAGATGCTTTTACAGCCTCTGGATCTATATCGACACCTGTCACCTTCTCTGAACCGCACAGAACTGAAGCTATAGAAAGAATTCCTGAACCGCAGCCAAGATCAAGTACGCTATCCTCTGATGAGTCTATATATTTTTCTAAAAGCTTTACACACATTTTTGTCGTTGGGTGCGTGCCTGTACCAAATGCCATACCTGGATCTATTTCAATAATCTGCTCTCCTCTGCGAGCTTCATATTCCTCCCATGAAGGCTTCACGACTATCGTGTCAGTAATATGAGCTGGCTTAAAATATTCTTTCCATCTGTCTTTCCAATCGTCGTCAGATACAAGCCTGCTCTCAACAATCAATCTGCCATAAGTACCTTCTGTATCATTGCTCTTCAGCTCGGCGATTGCTGATCTTATATGTGATATATCATTCATGGAATCGCTAGTGTCATCCATATAAAGTGTAATCACAGATTCCTTTTCCTTCATAGCAAGGACATCATCTGCGACAAAATCCCACTCGTATCCAAGCTTTTTTTCGAGAAGATCGTCAACAAGCATGCTGTCTTCAGTTACAAATGTCTCATGTCCCTGCATCATCAAAAGGCTCGAAACTGGTTCGAGCCCTTCTGTCGTAGTAAATATCTTCACTTCAAAATATTTCATAACATTTTTTCCTCTATCTGCAGCGCAAAATACTGCATCGCGGGGTATTTTCTTTCTTGATTCTATAATGTCATCTACTTATTCACTATCTACTTCTTCTTTTTCTTTTTCTTTTCCTTAGCAGATGGTGATTTTGTCACTGTATCTCCCGAGAAAAGATCCTTCACCATATCAGCAAACGACTTTTTCTTCTGGTAAGACTCAGGTCCCATCTCGTCATCAAGCTGCTTAATAATCTTTTTCTGCTCCGCCGTCAATTTCTTTGGAACCTCAAGCAAT
>CAVJDC010000133.1:0-4353 GCA_963648085.1 Anaerovoracaceae bacterium | reverse complement strand
CCTTCACACTTATTCATAGCAATAGCAATTGCTTTTGTACCTTGAGCAAAATTTTCCATTTCAAATACACCCATAGGACCATTCCAGACAACAGTCTTTGAGCTTAAGATTGCATCTTCGAAAAGCTCACGGCTCTTAGGTCCGATATCCATACCCATCTTGTCAGCAGGCATCTTATCTGAATCATAGACAGCCTTAGGCGAATCATTGCTAAATTCATCTGCACATACGACATCTACAGGAAGAATAAATTCCACACCCTTAGCCTCAGCCTTTTTCATAAGCTCAAGAGTAAGCCCTATCTTATCCTCTTCTAAAAGAGATGTGCCTATTTCATTTCCAAGTGCTTTGTTGAATGTATATGACATGCCTCCGCCTACAATGATACGGTCAACCTTTTCGATAAGATTTTCAATAAGAGGAATCTTATCTCCTACCTTTGCACCGCCAAGGATAGCAGTAAATGGTCTTTCGGGCGATTCGATGACATCTCCGAAGAATTTAATTTCTTTTTCCATAAGAAATCCGCTTACTGAAGGCAGATATGCTGATATGCCTGCCGTAGAGCAATGAGCTCTGTGAGCAGTTCCAAATGCATCATTGACAAAAATCTCAGCTAAATCAGCTAACTCCTTTGTAAACGGTTCTTCATTCTTAGTTTCTTCAGGTCTGTATCGTACATTTTCAATAAGCATAACCTCGCCATCATTTAGAGAAGCAGCGGCTTCCTTTGTCTTTTGTCCAGTAACCTCAGGTTCACTGACAAAGATGACTTCCTTTCCAAGGAGCTCTGAAATTCTGTCAGCAACCACCTTTAGAGAATAAGCAGGATCTGGCTTCCCCTTAGGTCTTCCCATGTGTGAGGCAAGAATAATCTTTGCTCCATTTTCAACAAGATATTCGATTGTAGGCATTGCTCCGCGGATTCTGCGGTCATCCTTGATATTTCCCGCATCATCTGTCGGAACGTTGAAATCGCATCTGACAAATACTTTTTTCCCTTTTACATCGATATCTCTTACTGTCTTTTTCATCAGAATCCTCCCTGAACTTTGGAGCTTTTTTCGGCTCCCTGTTTTTTAGACTAGTTGACGCTACCAAAAGCTTGGTTGGTGAACTATCCACCACCTAAGGGCAGTGGGTTTTACGCTCTAACTTATAAATTTATAATACTATATTTTAACATTATATTATACTATAAAATAAAGTGTGTCCTTTATAAAGCGACGTAAATCCTTTATAAAGCGACGTAAATCCTTTATAAAGCGAAGTGAACCCTCTATAAAGTGAAGTGAATCCTCTATAAAGCGAAGTGAATCCTCCGAAAACCACATCCAATTAATAATTTTATCTAATCAGATTGCGCACACTTCGAAGGATATACCAACGATATTTTATGTCTAAGTCTCATCGCATCCTTCTCGCTGACGAACCAGGAATGCCCATTTCCTCGCGATATTTTGCGACTGTCCTTCGCGAGATTTTTATGCCTTTTATCATAATGGCATCTGAAATATTTTGGTCACTCATCGGCTTTGAGCTATCTTCAACCTCAATAAGTTTCTTTATGAGGGCTTTTAATCCTTCTGCAGTTGCGGTCTGTCCATCAACTCCAGTAAATGAAGAACCGCCGGAGAAGAAATATTTTAGCTCGTAAACGCCTTGAATGCACTGTATATATTTTCCATTTACAGCTCTGCTGATAGTTGATTCATTTACACCTATTTTCTGTGCAGCCTCTTTCATCGTCACAGGCTTCAGTGCCTTCTCTCCATGCTCAAAGAAATCATGCTGCATGTCTATTATAAATGAAACAAGCTGCCTCATAGTCTCTTTTCTGCGCTCGATGCTCTTTATCAGCCATACCGCCGAACTCATACGATCGACGAGAAATGATGTCACATCAGAATCCTGTGCATTGTCTTTCATCATATTTTGGTAATCCTTGCGGATAATAAGCTTCGGAGCAGAGTGCTCACTGATAGTAACCACAAACGTATCGTCCATCTTTTCTACTTTGATATCAGGAACTATATATCTGGCAGTGTCCACGTTGTTGAATTTGCTGCCCGGCTTCGGATCCAGCGATCTTATAAGTTCTGCAGCAGCAGCGATTTTTTCTTCATCCACGCCAATTTTCTTTGCAAGTATAGAAAATTTTCCTCTTGCAAGGTCCTCCAGATGAGTGTCTATCAATTTTTCGTAAAATATATCATCGCGCCCGATAGCCTTCAGCTGAAGCTTCATACTCTCTCTGACATCAATTGCAGCCACGCCTGGTGGATCAAATGTCCAGATAAGCTCTCTTGCTTGTCTTACCAGGTCTTCATCTACGCTCAGCACAGAGGAAATCTCGTCTAGAGTACATGTCATATATCCATTTTCATCAAGAGTCTGAATAATATATGCAGCTGTAGCCCTTACCATATATGGAGCGTCACACTCTTCAATTTGATTGAAAAGATATTCCTCTAGCGTAACATCGATTGATTCTCCAAAATCATATATGCCACCGTCAGTCTCAAATCCATTGTAGCTGCCATAATATGACTCTGAATAAGGATTCTCATAGGAATAAAAGTCGCCAAAGCTCTCATAATCGTCACGCTCTAATGGATTTGCATAACCATCATCCACTTGAGAGTTTATAATTCTATCTGCCTCGACCATTTGATGAACCGGATAATCACTCTCACCATATTCTAAAAGAGGATTCGAGATCATCTGCTCTGAGATATAATCAGCTAGCTCCGTGCTCGTGAATTGAAGTATCTGCAAGGATTGCAAAACCTGGGTGCTTAGAAGCTGCTTTTGGGTCTGTTCAGTTTTTATCTGGTTTCCCAGTCCGATTTCCATCGCTCCTCACTCCTCATGCTTGCAGCATACCCACGAAGCGTATGCATAATTCAAAAAAAGACTATCCGAATAATTATAACATACAACATTCCATATTTGCATAGCTAAACAGCATTTTTAATTTTTGATTTTTTAACAGAAAATTTCTTACGATTTTTTCATATTAGCTATAAAATAATTCAAAAATGCTGTCTTAAAGTTTTGCTGTGAATCACATATCATACGAGCCCTGAGAAGCTTTGCTGTGAATCACATAGCACATGAGCCCTGGAAAGTTTTGTTGTGAATCACATATCACACGAGCCCTGGGAAGTTTTGTTGTCTCAGAGCTTCATAGAGGACTATCGCAACTGAATTTGACAGATTAAGTGATCTGAGATCAGGATGATTTCCCATTGGAATTCTCACCGCAGTTTCTGGATGAGCAGCGATGAAGTCCTTTGGAAGTCCTGCAGTTTCTTTGCCAAATATTATGAAGCCGCCTTCCTTGTATGATACATCTGTATAGCATACTCCTCCATGAGTAGTTGCAAGAAATAGCTTTTCGCCGCCGTACTTTTCGAGAAATGCTTCGAGACTCGCATGAATTTCCAAATCAAGATGTGACCAATAATCAAGCCCTGCACGTTTTACGGATTTATCGTCTATTTTGAATCCGAGAGGCTCTACAAGATGAAGCTTCACTCCTGTAATGGCACATGTTCTGGAGATATTGCCAGTATTTGGCGGGATTTCTGGCTCGACAAGCACTACATGCAGCTGTCCGCATTCATCTTTTTCCTGCTTATCACTCGATTTATTTTTTCCCAATGTCTCATCCGATTCATTTTTTTCACTTAGTTCATTCATTTCAGTCATTACTTCTCCTCTTTTAAATTTATCTTTATATTTAAATCATCTTTTCAATATTCGCAAGCTGCTGCGTCAACCTTACCCCGTCATTTCTCTATTTCCCAAAATGAAAGCGTTTTCTTTTATTTTTGAAACAAAATTGCTGACTCAGTCCAAATCTTATGGTAATATTATAAACGTATCGGTCAAGTGAGGCAACCTTTTGTAGCATCACCTAGACGCCGAATTTTAAAAATATCACGGATTTGCGGCATAGCTCCGCAATCAAAAGAAGGAGAACAGAAATGGCATTACTTCAAGACTGGACTGATCTGTATGAAAATCAGACACAGGCTACCTTCCAGGCATTTTGGAAGGAGTATTCAGACGCCGAGACTAAGATTTATCAATCGATTCTCTCTGACACTTCAGTAAAGATGAGTGGTACAATTGCTGAAAATGCTGCAAAGTACGACGTAAGAGAAATCATTTTCATGGGATTTCTTGACGGCATAAATGAAAGTCTCGTTATACCAAATGAAAATCTCGATGATATGACTGCAGAATCTTCATTTGAGCTTGATATCGATTTTGAAAAGCTTTATTTCAACATGCACAAAGCTAAAGCTGATTATCTTTATTCTCTTCCTGAGTGGGATTCTGTCC
>CAVJDC010000132.1:0-4363 GCA_963648085.1 Anaerovoracaceae bacterium | reverse complement strand
CCCTGCGCCGCTCAGTGCTTTTGGAGTCCTCTTCAATCACCCTTCGACGCTCAGTTGCTTTTGGATTTCTTTTCAGCTAATTTTTTCTCAAGATTTGAATGTGCGGTAGCCATCATGAGTTTGATTCTGTTTAGCTGATTTACATCACTCGCACCCGGATCATAGTCGATTGCAACAATATTTGACAATGGATTGTGCTTTCTAAGAGGCTTAATCATACCCTTCCCCGTGACATGATTCGGAAGACATGCAAATGGCTGAAGGCATACGATATTCTCCACTCCACTGTCGAGAAGTTCTGTCATCTCGCCTGCAAGAAGCCAGCCCTCACCACACTGTGTGCCCAAAGATGTAATAGTCTCTGCCTTTTTCGCAATTTCATCTATGTGAAGAGGTGCATCAAAACGTTTGCTCTTTCTTAGCTCTTTGTTTACCGCTTCACGATAATGATACACTATTTTCATTCCGGCGCGACCGATAAGATGTGAACTGTATGTGCCTGCCATTTTTTCATAATTAAAGTCATTATTTTTTAGACAGTACATAAGAAAGTCCAAAAGATCAGGCACTACTGCTTCTCCACCTTCACTCTCAATTATGCCTACGATGTCATTGTTTGCATTTGGATGAAACTTTACAAGGATTTCTCCTACCACACCAACTTTAGGCTTTACGATATCATTCAGAGGCAGTTCATCAAATTCTTTTACTATCTGTGCTACGTTTTGCTTAAAAGTAGAGAATTTTCTGTCTATTACATTTTCTCTTGCGATTTCATTCCATTTGTGATATAGCCTTTCTACGCTGCCCTTTTCAACCTCGTACGGTCTAGTTGCATTCGTAAGTCTCATGAAAAGATCCCCGTAAAGAACGGCATACATCATGCTGAATACAAATTTTGGTGTAAATGAAAATCCTGGATTCTTTTCAAGTCCCACATAATTTATTGAAACTACAGGAACCTGTTCCATACCAAGCTCTTTTAAAGCCTTCCTCAGTAGTGCTACATAATTGCTGGCTCTGCAGCCGCCGCCCGTCTGTGACATGAGCAGTGCAGTCCTATCCGGATCATATTCGCCGCTAAGCATTGCATTTATAATCTGTCCAAGCGAAACTATCGTCGGGTAGCATGCATCATTATTTATATACCTGAGTCCGACTTCTACCGCTTTTTTGTCTACAGCAGGGAGAACTACGGCCTTATAGCCGCCCACACGGAAGGCTGTTTCAAGCAAATCAAATTGCATCGGTGCCATTTGCGGTACAATCACTGTATATTCCTTCGCCATTTCCTTTGTAAAAATGACACGTTCAAAGTTATCAATCTCATCAATTTTTTTGATGCCATGTTCTTTGCGTTCGTTGATAGCAGCCTTAAGAGATCTGATCCGTATGCGTGCAGCACCGAGATTTGAGCCCTCATCGATCTTTAGAACTGTATACAATTTATTGTGTGCAGAGAGAATTTCCTCAACCTGGTCTGTAGTAACAGCATCAAGCCCACATCCAAAAGAGTTTAGCTGTATCAGATCGATATCTTCTCGCGTACCAGCAAAATCAGCAGCCCTGTAGAGTCTCGAATGATAAGTCCATTGGTCAAGTACCCTTATAGGGCGATTTATCTTTGCTCTGCCAGCTACAGAAGACTCTGTCAGCACTGCAAATCCAAATGAAGAAATAACCTGATCGATGCCATGGTTGATTTCTGGATCGAGATGATATGGTCTTCCTGCCAAAATAATAGCATTGCCGCCAGTTTCTTCGATATGAGAAATGATTTTGTCAGCCTGTGCTGCGATATCTGCTTTAAATGCAGCATCTTCAGCTCTTGCAGCCTTCACAGCTTCAGCAATTTCTGATTTTTTTATGCCCATAGCTGAAAATTCTTCATAAAGACGTGTCGTCAGGCGCTTGTCATCATAATATGGCAAGAATGGATGCATAAAAGTGACCCCGCCGGCAGCAAGCTCATCGTCCATATTGCCAGCTATAACTTCAGGATACATCGCAACTATAGGACAGTTGTAATGATTGTTTGCGCCTTCATCCTCTATTAGCTCATAATTTATGCTAGGGTAGAAAATAATTTTCACGCCATCTGAAATGAGTTCTTTTATATGCCCATGAACAAGCTTTGCAGGGTAACATGCCGTATCCGATGAAATCGTGTCCATTCCTTTTTCATAAAGCTCTTTTGATGATGGAGGAGAAAGCTTTACCCTAAATCCCAGCTCTGTAAAGAATGTAAACCAAAACGGATAATTCTCATACATATTTAATACTCTAGGAATACCTATGGTACCTCGCCTTGCATTTTCCTCTGCAATTGGTTCATAATCAAAAAGCTTTTTATATTTATATTAGAATAGATTCAGACTGTCATCTGTTGTTTTTTCCTTACCGGCGCCTCTTTCACACCTGTTTCCAGTAATAAAAACGCTGCCGTCTCCAAATCTGCTGATGGTGAGCTGACAATTGTTTTCACATCGTCCGCACCGAGCATGTCTGTTTGTCATGCTGAATCCTTCAAGCTCCTTAGCTGAAAGAAGCTTAGATGGCACCTTCTCATCTTCCTGTTTATATCTTTCTATACCTATAAGAGCAGCACCATAAGCACCCATATTCCCTGCGATATCAGGACGTATCACATCTCTTTCAAGTATATTTTCGATACTTCTCAGGATTGCATTATTTAAGAAGGTTCCTCCTTGAACTACGATATTTTCTCCAGCCTCAGACACATCTCTAAGTTTTATGACCTTATATAGAGCATTCTTTATGACAGAATATGAGAGTCCTGCTGATATATCACCTATCGTCGCACCTTCCTTTTGTGCCTGCTTTACCTTCGAATTCATAAAAACAGTACATCTCGTGCCTAGATCGACGGGTGCCTGTGAGCCTAGAGCCTCCTGTGCAAATTCGGCAGCACTCATGTCTACAGATTTTGCATAAGTCTCGATAAATGACCCACATCCTGAAGAGCATGCTTCATTTAGCATGATGCTGTAAATCGCATGATCCTTAATTTTTATGCATTTCATATCCTGACCGCCTATGTCAAGAATAAAATCTACATTTGGCAAAAATGATCTTGCTGCTGTATAATGTGCAATAGTTTCAATCTCGCCATAATCTGCACCGAAAGCTGCCTTTATAAGCTGCTCACCATAGCCTGTAGTGACAGTATATGCGATGAACATATCATCATTCATCTTTGAGTATATATCTCTTATAAGCGTTCTAGAAGTTTCGACGGGATTTCCTTCGTTGTTGCTGTAAAATGTATATAGCAGATTTCCATCTATATCAGTAAGTGCAGCCTTTGTGGTCGTAGAGCCAGCATCTATACCCAAAAATACAGGTCCCTTCGCATCCTCTATAGGCTTTCTTGGAACCTTGTGCTGTGAATGTCTTTCTGTAAATCTTTTAAAATCCTCTTCATCACTAAAAAGAGCCGGCAAATATTTTGTATCACTTTCCTCCACTCCTCCTGGAGACGATATGCGTTCTATAAGTGTATCAAGCGATATCTCAGGATGTTTATCTGCCATGAGAGCTGCACCGATAGCTACATAGTACTGTGAGTCCTCAGGAAATATTACATTTTCATCTGATAGCCCAAGTGTGATGATAAATCTCTTTCTCAATTCTGAAAGAAATGATAGCGGTCCGCCAAGAAATGCAACATTCCCACGAATGACACGCCCGCACGCAAGGCCGCTTACAGTCTGATTTACAACAGCCTGAAAAATAGAAACTGCCAGGTCCTCATGAGCTGCGCCTTCGTTTATAAGAGGCTGTATGTCTGTCTTTGCAAACACTCCACACCTTGCTGCTATGGGATAAATTGTGCTGTAATTTTTTGCCAATTCGTTTAATCCGCTTGCGTCTGTGTTCAGCAAAACGGCCATCTGGTCTATAAATGCGCCGGTTCCGCCAGCACACGTACCATTCATTCTCTGCTCAACTGTCCCTTCATAAAAGGTAATCTTTGCGTCCTCTCCCCCAAGCTCGATTACTACATCAGTTTCAGGAATCATCTCAGTGACAGCTGCCGAACAAGTGACAACCTCCTGTTCAAATGGAATCTGAAGTTTTTTAGAAAGCGACAGCCCTCCCGACCCTGTGATAGTCACCTTAAAATTACCGTCATATTCTTTTTTAAAATCATCTAGCAGCTCAGCCACCTTGTCAAATACGCTTGACATGTGCCTTTCGTATCTTTTGTAAAGAATTTTATTGTCGTCACCAAGAAGCACAAGCTTTACGGTAGTTGAGCCCACATCTATTCCAAGTCTCATGAAGAAACTCCTCCTGGTTTTTAAAATTGTTTTATGTAAAAAGAACGGACCTTATCTGA
>CAVJDC010000131.1:1861-4399 GCA_963648085.1 Anaerovoracaceae bacterium | reverse complement strand
TAAGAGAGCCGCTTGAAATACCTGCCTCCGCAACACAGACAGCTTCAGAGATCCCGCTGATTATTCTATTTCTTTGAGGAAATGTATATGGTGCTGGCTTTGTACCTGAAATATATTCAGAAATCAAAAGTCCATTTTCAATTATACTCTTGCGGAGTTTTCTATGAGCCGCAGGATAGCATATATCGATTCCACATCCAAGGACTGCAATGGTTTTTCCACCGCCTTCAATTGCTCCTCTATGAGCCTCAGCATCACATCCATATGCCATTCCACTTACTGTCACTATGCCATACTGTGCAAGTCTCTTTCCAATATTATATGCGGCCCATTTTCCATAATATGATGCTTTTCTTGCACCTACTACGGCTACACATCTCTTATTCAACAAATCCAAATCTCCAAGTGCATACAGAATTTTCGGTGGTTTATCGATATAACGCAAAAGATTTGGATAAGCGGACTCTTCAATACTTATCTCTTTAATATCATATTTATTCTCTTTTTTGTGATGATCCATATTTTTATCGCAATGATTTCTCTCTTTATCATGATGATTTGTCTCTTTATCATGATGATTTGTCTCATTCATATTGTAATTCTTCACTTTTATGTCATTATCTATGTCCTTCCTGCATTCATCCAAATTCTTTTTTGTGATCTAATACGAATTGCAGAAATCTGCTTCCTCCTTAAATCTATAATCATGAAATTTTTCCTTTAATGTCATACTACAATGTCATACTACTGCTCTATTCATTTTAAGCATCTTTTCTGACACATATTGAGGCTCCTTGTAGGCTACTGCCTCTGCTATGTGCATAGGTTTTACTTCATTGCTGCCTTCAATATCCGCAACAGTTCTGGCAACCTTTAGGATCCTCATACTCGAACGTATGCTTAGAGAATATCTTTTATATGCCTGCTCTAAGAGATTTTCTGACACTTCATCAAGACCGCAATATTTCTTTATATGGGATTGTTCCATCTGAGAATTGTATGAGATATTTTCGTACTCGTATCTTTTTTTCTGTATTTCTCGTGCTCTAAGGACACCCTCCCTAAGATCCTCTGTACTCTTGTTTACACCAGTTTTAAAAAACTTGATACTTTCTGGAGAATTCACATGAACAAACAGATCTATCCGATCAAGAAATGGCCCTGAGAGCTTTGCTCTATATCGTTCTATTTGATATTCCTGACATGTACACTCTCTGTTTGGATCTCCTGCAAATCCACAAGGGCAAGGATTCATAGCTGCTGCAGTCAAAAATTTAGAAGGAAAAATATATTTACCGCCCATTCTTGAAATGGATACCTTCTCATCCTCCATTGGTGTCCTCAGTGATTCCAGACTAGCCTTTGAAAATTCTGGAAGCTCATCTAAAAAAAGAACTCCTAGATGTGCTAGAGTCACTTCTCCAGGTTTTGGTCTATAACCGCCTCCCATAAGAGCAGTTGGTGTAATCTTTGTATCGGGCGAGCGGAATGGTCTTGAAAACATAAGTGGCTGATCTTCATTTAGATAACCTGTCACACTATATATCTTTGTAAGCTCTATCATCTCATCATAAGATAATGGAGGCATTATCCCAGGAAGTCTCTTTGCCATCATAGATTTTCCAGAACCAGGAGAACCGCTCATAAGAATATTGTGCATAGCAGCTGCAGCAATCTGAAATGCTCTTTTCGCCTTTTCTTGGCCTTCAACGTCGGAAAAATCAGGAATTTTCTTCAATTCCTCTGTATAAAAGTGTTTTATACTTTCGACATATTGTCTTCCATCCCCTTTTATCACTTCTATTTTTTTTCCGCCCGATACATGCTCTATAACTTCTTCAAGTGATTTTGCTGCAAATATGTCGATATCTGAAACTATCAATGCCTCCTGCACATTCTCAGCTGGTAAAAAAAACCTTTTCACACCCGCTTTACGCATATCTATAAGAAGCGGTAAAATGCCCTTGACTCGCACTAGTCTTCCATCTAGCGTCATCTCTCCCATGTATGCACAATCTTCCTCCAAATATTCCTTTTGAATTCCGAGTTTTTTTCCAGCAGCCAATATCCCCAAAGCAATCGGCAGATCAAAGTGCGTTCCCTCTTTTTTCTTATCCGCCGGCGAAAGATTTACTGTAACACGCTCCTGCGGAAACTGAAATCCAGTATTTACTATTGCAGCACGTACTCTTTCCTTGGACTCTTTGATGACTGTATCAGCAAGTCCGACAATATGAAAGGCCGGAAAGCCAAATGAGACATCGGTCTCAACCGAAATTTTTTCTGCTGTAATACCTGTAAGCGTACCGCAAATAATTTTTGAATACATCCCTTCACCCCTTTTTCCAACCTCATTACAAGAATCCCAAAATATCTTTACTGGATTTTCGAAGAATCCACTTCCAGATTTTTAAAGATTCCATTTCCAGATTCTCGAAGATTCCACTTCCAGATTTTTAAAGATTCCATTTCTAGATTCTCGAATATTCAATTTGTCCTGTCAGTAAATTCTTTCAAAACACCGCACTGTTTTTTTTC
>CAVJDC010000131.1:369-1851 GCA_963648085.1 Anaerovoracaceae bacterium | reverse complement strand
TGATCGAATGATTCATCGGCTAAAGCCGATAGAATTCGGCGTCTAAATCTCAATTGTCACAGATAACTGTACCTAATTAATTCTTTACAATTTTAAATTCTTTATATTTTTCATATTTTTACAGCTCTTTATTTTTAGTACTCTTTATTATTATTCTTTATTTTTTATACTTTTTGGTATAATATGTTCTTTCACTATATGTCTTTTTTGTCTTTGTATTCCAAAGCTTAAGATAAGTCTTTGTATAAGTGACTTTTCCATAATTACAAATATATCGTTTTACAGTATATCCAAGCTTCTCACAACGGTCTTTCACAATCAAGGAACCTATTGTAGTCAGTATCGCTGCAGGAACACTTCCTGCACATGTAGAAATTATTGAAGCTATACCAAAAGCACTATATCCCAAAACCTTCAAGCTCCCTGTTTTTTTATAAACAAGCTTATAGGTTGGATCTGCAACGATAGGAAATGCAGAAGTGTCTGTAAGATTCACATGCTGTCTAAGTACTGTACCATCAATCTCATAATAGGTCTCTATATCATTCCCATTAGCATCCTTAGCCCAAGCAGGCTCTATCTCACCGCAGATTCCTCCCTCATCATCAACTATAAAAATTCTTTCTTCTAATGATTCGCTTGCTTCGTAATCCTTTATTGCAATTGCCTTTGATTCTTCGTCTAAATCTCTAAAAAATGACAGTTTCATGCTTTCTGGCAGATCATATGCAAACTCATACACATCAGATGCCTTTTCATTTTGAATTGTGATAAGGCTCCGGACACCCACCTCATTTACAGACTTGTCATCCGAAAGCAGCTGAACAGAAAAAAATATATTTTCTGACGAATCGTATACTACAGTGCCAGAATCAGTAGCGCATCCCATATCATCCTCAGCGAGAGGAAGTTTCATTGAAACTGTATCACCTTCCAATGAAGTAAATTTTATTTCTCCCCCCTGTTTTGCAATTGTAAGTGAATCATGAGAGCCTTTGAAAACTTCTTCATTTTCTCTTATTTCTTTTTGAATATCTTGTGTCCCAGTAATTTTTTCTACAATCGCAGCTTCTTTCTCGGCCTCAGTACATTGGTCATCTCCCGTCGACATGCCTCGAACCTTCACAAAATGCATTTCTGCACATTTATCCTCATTCTGATTCTTTGCAGATTTTTTGCGTTCACAGTCGTCAGTATCGACTTTCTCTGATATATCCTGAACCTTCACAAAATGCATTCCTGTACATTTATCCTCATTCTGATTCTTTACAGATTTTTTGCGTTCACAGTCGTCAGTATCGACTTTCTCTGATACATCCTGAACCTTCACAAAATGCATTCCTGCACATTTATCCTCATTCTGATTTTTTACAGAATTTTTTCGTTCACATTCGTCGATATCGTCTATTGCCGCTGAATTACGAACCTCAGCAAGCCTATTGTTATAATTCTTTTCATTTTTTTTTTCACTTATATTTTCGC
>CAVJDC010000131.1:0-312 GCA_963648085.1 Anaerovoracaceae bacterium | reverse complement strand
TTTTATCACTTATATTTTCGCTCTGATATGCAAATGAACATATGGTTGCTGAAAAAATCATAGTGACAGTCAAAATCACAGATACAATTTTTCTCATAAAATCCCTTTTCCTCCATAATTAAAAACCGTCTTCCATTTGGTATTTCCCCTTACCACTTCACTTTGCAAGACGATTTTTTTAATCTTCCCCCTTTTGCACATATCTAAAACTGCAAAAAAAGATATGTGCTTTTGCTGCATCTCCTGCAGCATCAATTGCCTTATCAAAAGTAGCTCATCTTCAGCAGCTGCCGACTTATCAAAACCAGTACT
>CAVJDC010000130.1:0-4459 GCA_963648085.1 Anaerovoracaceae bacterium | reverse complement strand
TTCCTGAACAGCTACAACTCTGTCGTTTGACATGCCCATTGAAAGATACTTAAAATCCTTTCTCTCATGAGATATGCCTTTGTCAAGATCATCATAAAGATTTCTCATAATCTTAAAAAATGGTCTCACATCCTCAGGATCTTCCACATAAGGTGCAATAGTCATAAGACCTCTAACTCGAATATTTTCACAATTTTCCAGAATTTGTCTCACGAGCATTTCTGTCTCAGAGGTGCTGATTCCAAATTTAGCATCATCCTCAGCAGCATTTACCTGAACAAGAATATCCATCGTGACAGCATGCTGAGCAGCACGCCTGTCTATCTCTTCAGCCAGCTTGAACGAGTCGACTGAATGAATCATAGAAACCTTGTCAATTATGTATTTTACCTTATTTGTCTGCAGATGTCCAATAAGATGCCACCTTACCGGCAAGACATGCTCATATTTATCCAAAATCTCTTGAACACGATTCTCACCAATATCCGTGACGCCAGCTCTTATCGCTTCATTTATCTCTTCAGCTGAATGAGTCTTTGTGACAGCGCACAGCATAACATCCTCAGGATTTCTTCCAGATGCTATGGCAGCCCTATTTTTTTCTGTTATTATCATATTGAGATTTTCTGCTATGCTTCCCATGACATATGCCTTTCCTCTCTTTTTTCTGTCTTCAGATTTCTCTTTGTACCATCAGTTATATGAACTACCCATCACCTAAGGATAGTGGGTTTTACGCGCTAACTTATAAGCAGCGGGTTTTACTAGCTCGTCAAAGACCTAATCTGGCTTTACTAGCTCGTCAAATACATTGACTGTCTTATATTGGTCCGTAAGCTCAGTTTCTTTATTGTAAACTGTGAAATACCCGGACTCTACAATAGAATACTCACCATCAGTCGATTTTACCTTAACTGGCCTGAATTCCACAGAGCTGTCAATATTGCGGACGTAGACGCCTGTCATATCGTCCTTGCTCGTCAGGAATGTATTTTTAATAATAAGCCCCGAAGAATCCGATGTGACTATCTCTATATTCATCCGTCTCAGAGTTGGCAGATTTTCATAATACTCTGTAGACTTCAATATAACCTGGATTTCTCCATCATTCTCAACTACAGAATCTACCTTTGCTGAAATCTCAGCATCTTCGAGAACAAGTGTCACTTCACTTCCGGCATTATACTTTCCTAAATCGGATTCGTCTATCCAAAATGTCACATACCATCCAGTATTGTCTACAATCTTGAAAAGCGGCTCACCCTTCAGAGTCATCGAGCGTTTGAGATTCTTGTTTGAATCGTCTATCTTCGAAACCTTATTCTTATCAAGCAAAGTCATCGTAAAAGGATTAAGTTCATTTTCGTAGCCGTCAAGCACATAGCTCACATATCCAGGACTCCCGATTTCATACGTTTCAGGCTGAAACCCGAGAGCCGAATAGTCTGTATCATTTTTACGCTCTTCAGAATCATGATTTTTCAGATTTGTAAGCCTGTTTATATACATATTAATCCGAGATGCAGTAGACTCGTCTGTCTCATTGTCATAAGCGAGCTGAAGATCCTTTATGACATTTGTCAAAGCCTCTTTATCAGTATTGTACAATGTTTCTCCCGAAAGAAAATCATCTGCGTGATCTTTGAAAGTTCCGAGAGCAGATGCCTTCTCAACTGAAGCGCTTTCGAGTGTGACAACCTCACTGCCTGCCCTGACAATTTTTCCTTCTTCATAATTATAATCTATATCACCATTCTTGTTTGCAAAATAAATAGTTTCATCCTTGATCACATAACATTCGGCTTCATCCGATATCCTGAGAGTGCCATACTCTACAGACATAGTTGTAGAAAAAGCATTCGATAGTGACGGAACTATCGTAACTATCGCAAACAGCAAGCATAATGCAACAAGATATAATGCTATATATTTGTTCTTCCTTGACATGATACGAGAAAGACCTCTTACAAATCTTGAAATCTTAGCCCTGAAATTTGCTGCTTTCTGGTTGTTGTCCACATCTGCATCATTTAGATTTGATTTTCCATCATCACTACTATTTTGAGAAGCCTTCCCTCTGGCATGTTCTCTTACATTTTCTTTTCTTCTTTTTCTTACTTCTTGATAATTTTCACCTTTTACAGGCTTACTTGAGAAGTTGCTGAAAAATCCTTTATTTTTATCTTTATCCCTGAGATTTTCCGTCTTTGAGAGCTCTGTCGCTGTATCTGCCGATGTACTTGCTGCGTTGCCTGACGATTTGTCTGTCGCTCCGCCTGCTGATATACCTGCATCTTCGGTCATGTCACTATTTTGTGGGTTTTCAGTATCGGCACTGCCCTCATCAGACTTCAGTTTCCCATCAATATTTTCTGACTCAGTTTCATTGCCTGAGCCTAAAGATCTTTCAATTTTTTTATCTTTTTTCTTAGTTCTATTTTTCTTCTTTCTTTTCGATTTCGCTGCTCTTATGTCTTCAGCTGAATTTTCAAGCTCCTTTTTATTATCTTCAAAAGGAGTTTCCTGCGTCGGCTGCTCGTCATTTTTCAGATCCTTTTTATTTTCTGCCACGACGATACCTCCTTCGTCACATATCTTTCGCTTGCAATACTCTATTACAGTTCTCTATTATAATACTCTTTTGCAATTCCCTTTTGCAATCTTCTTTCGCAATTCTCTTTTGCAATTCCCTTTTGCAATCTTCTTTCGCAATACTCTTTTGCAATACTCTTTTACAATCTTCTATTGCAATCTTCTTTCGCAATACTCTTTTGCAATACTCTTTTGCAATACTCTTTTGCAATTCTCTTTTACAATCTTCTTTTGCAATCTTCTTTTGCAATTCTCTTTTACAATCTTCTTCCGCAATACTCTTTTGCAATTCTCTTTTACAATACTGCGTTGCAATTCCCTATCACAGGTCTTTGTATTTGTCCAAAATCTTTTTTTCTTCTTTTGTAAAGATGCGGTCACTTGCCAGAAAACCTTCCCACAAGTCAGGTCTTCTAGATTTCGTAATCTCACACGCCTTTTCGAATTTCCACAAATGAATCAGCTTGTGATTTCCAGACAGCAGAATCTCTGGTACCTCAAGACCTTCATACTCCTGCGGCTTCGTATATTGAGGATACTCTATCAAGCCTGAGTAAACTGATTCCTCAGAGTGCGATTCAGAATTTCCTAGAACATCAGGCACCATACGTGCCACTGCATCTATCACAACCATGGCTGCAAGCTCTCCGCCAGTCAATATATAATCGCCTATAGAAACCTCTTCTGGATGCCAATAATCGATAATTCTCTCATCAATTCCCTCATAATGTCCACATAAAAAAACAAGATTTTCCTCAGACGCAAGATCTGTGACAAGTTCCTTGTCAAGAATCCTTCCCCTTGGTGACATATATATAATCCGTTTACCTTCGGCTCCGACGCTTCTTAGGGCATCAAATACTGGCTGTGCGGACATAACCATGCCAGCACCGCCGCCATAAGGTGTGTCATCAGTCTTCTTGTGCTTATTTTGAGTATAGTCTCTGATATTTACGGCATTTATGCTGAGTATACCGCTTTTGCATGCTCTTCCTAATATGCTTGACTCCGCAATGGGATTTATCATCTCTGGAAAAAGCGTCAGCACGTCTATATTCAAAGCTCTCAGACCTCCTCCATTTCTTCACCAAACAAACCTTCTATAAGCTTTATCTTCATTATACCATGATTTATGTCAATGTTTGTAATGAATTCGTGAACAGCCGGAATAAGATGTTTTTTTCCATTATCATCTGTAATCTCGTATAGATCCTGTGATGTATTTTGTATAACATCGCTTACCTTTCCGAGATGACGACCGTCCTCTTCATATGCCTCAAGACCTATAAGGTCAAATATGAAATATTCATCCTCATCAAGTTCTCTAAGATTTTCTCTGTCAATCTTTAGATAACTGTCTCTTGCCGCTTCTGCAGCATTTCTGTCAGCAATCTCCGCAAACTTGATAATAACCATATTCTTCTGATATCTTACTTTTTCTATTGTCATCCATTTGCCAGATGCATATACACCTTCAAGCTCTTCAAATCTCTCAGGATAATCTGTATAAGGATATACCTTTACTTCGCCTTTAATTCCAACGGCCGACACTATTTTGCCAACCTTTATACGGTCCGAATCCGCGTCTTTTCTTTTTTCCATATCCACTCTCTAAACAACCACCTTTAAACATGTACTCTCTAAGCGTCCACTTGCAATAATAATTCTTAGAATGGCCGCTTTTAGCAAAATTTCCAAACATACACCTTCAATAAGAATTCTCTAAGCGTCCACTTGCAATAATAATTCCTCGAACGGCCTCTTTTAACAAAATTTTCCAAACATGCGCCTTCAATAAGAATTCTCTAAGCGTCCACTTGCAATAATAATTCTTCGAACGGCTGCTTTTACAAAATTTTCCAAACAT
>CAVJDC010000129.1:0-4507 GCA_963648085.1 Anaerovoracaceae bacterium | reverse complement strand
CTTCCGGCTCCGCCTTCATGCCCCTCGCCTCGCAGATTTTCATCATATTCTTTATGATATCTTCCTCCGAAACCCTGCGAAAATCAAGACGAGTGCACCTTGACAGAATTGTTTTTGGAAGCTTTTGAGGATCTGTTGTGGCCAAAATAAATATCACATACTCTGGCGGCTCCTCTAGAACCTTGAGAAATGCATTTGCAGCACTTGTAGAAAGCATATGTACTTCATCTATAATGTAAATCTTCTTTTTTGCTCTTACTGGCGGATAATTGAGCTCTTCCCTCAAGCTTCTGATGTCATCGACACCATTGTTTGAGGCGGCATCCATTTCGACAACATCCATGAATGTGCCTTTTTTTATATCCTGGCATGCACTGCATGTACAGCATGGTTCGACCCCACCATTTTCGCAATTGACAGCTTTGGCAAAAATCCTGGCTGTAGTTGTCTTTCCTGTCCCTCTAAGTCCGCTGAAAAGGTATGCATGGCCTATGCGCCCAGTACTTATCTGATTTTTTAAAATTCTTACGATAGCATCCTGCCCTATGACATCCTCAAAGCGCTCAGGTCTATAATCTCTGTAAATAGCAGAATATTCCGCCACAATGCACACCTCCCTCCGTAATACAATATTATCGCCACTACAATATACCTATACCCTGCATCATTCTTCTTGAAACCTTATATTTCGCAGCACAGCTCCAAATTCCGCAAACCATCTCACTGCGGTACTTTCTTCACAGCACTGTTGCACATTCCGCAGATTGCTGCCTTCTGCGAGGCTCTAAGCTTCATGATGTTGTTCCAAATTTTGCAAACCATCACGCAAAAAAAGCTTCATGCATGCCGCAGCAGCATATACCCCAGCAATACATGCCACGGCAGCAGGTGCCTCAGCAATATATACCATAGCAGCATATACCTCAGCAATACATGCCGCAGCAACAGGTGCCTCAGCAATGTATACCATAGCAGCATATACCTCAGCAATACATGCCACGGCAGCATATGCAAATAAAAACAGTTGCACTTTGAAAGCCCCGCAAATGTGAAAGGCTGATCTGCGTCACATAAGATTTCCCGCTTATAGCTGCTTCCTTCCGGACCTGACTAGGTTCACAGGTTCTTATTGCGCAGGACCCAGGACATTTGCGAAGCCATCAAAGGACAACTGCTCATTAATTATATTACATTTCACCCGCTTGCGTCAATCGTTTTTTGTTCAAATATTGCAGTCCTACTTTTGCGCTGAAAAGAATTTTGATATGCCTGCCTTTTTCATTCCCTTCGACAATGCAGCTCCAAGAAGCATACATCCGACAATTTCGCCAGCAGCTATAGTAAGCATTAAAAGTGGTATAGGCATTTCCAGACCATATCCATATTTAAGCACAAATGGAACAATTATAGTATTTGCCACAACAGGCGGCAGCTGTGCTATCCATACAGATTTTTTCCGGAGGATATAAGTCCCTATTGCCCCGATAAGCGTCGCTAGACTGCCAAAAACTACATCAAGTACGATACCTCCGCCTATCACATTTGCAATTGCACAACCTATTGTCACTCCAGGTATCGCTGCAGGCGTAAACATCGGCAGAACCGTAAGTGCTTCCGCAATACGCACCTGCACGCCACCATAACTAATAGGCTCAAATACCACACATAATACTACATATAATGCCGCAATCACAGCCCCCATAGTAAGCTGCTGTATACCTTTGTTTTTCATTGATAAAATCCTTTCTTTATTTATAATTTACATTTATAATTTACACTCCCCATGCCTAAAGGCAGGGAATTTTTGCTATCTGCCAAGTGTATTGGCTAACCAGTCTATTTCTAGTAAAATATCTATCATCTAAAGGTGGTGGGTTTTACGCTCCAAAATCACGACGAACTACGACAAATCACGACAAATCACGACACTTTTCTACTCACGAAGCCCGCCGTTTCCAAGCATTATAAGTTCTTCCTCGCTAATAATTCTTGTGCCAAGTGACCGCGCTTTTGCAAGCTTGCTTCCAGCAGCCTCACCTGCCACTAGATAATCCGTCTTTTTAGAGACACTCCCCGCAACCTTTCCACCGCGATCCTCGATATATTCCGAAGCTTCCTTTCTTCCCATCGTAGGTAAAGTGCCCGTAATGACAAAAGTAAGTCCTGAGAAAATATCATATAAGTCGTCATCAATATCCAAAAAATTCTGCACATTATCCGCGCTGCCTAAGCCTGCGCCTGCAGCATCAAGCCCGAAGCCTTTAGCGCCTAAGCCTGCGCCTGCAGCATCAAGCCCAGAATCTTTGACATCTAAACCTGCACCTGCAGCATCAAGCCCGAAGCCTTTAGCGCCTAAGCCTGCACCTTCAGCATCAAGCCCAGAATCTTTGACATCTAAACCTGCACCTGCAGCATCAAGCCCGAAGCCTTTAGCGCCTAAGCCTGCACCTTCAGCATCAAGCCCAGAATCTTTGACATCTAAACCTGCACCTGCAGCATCAAGCCCGAAGCCTTTAGCGCCTAAGCCTGCACCTTCAGCATCAAGCCCAGAATCTTTGACATCTAAACCTGCACCTGCAGCACTATATCCGGTGCCTTCGCTGCTTAGTCTAGGACGTCTTCTCCTATCAGCCATCCTCATGTTTACTCCAGCATCCTTAAGCCTTCCAATTATCTGCCTATTTTGCTCGCTAGCAAAGAATGCATGAATTGCCCCTGCGGTAATCGTACCTACACCCTCTACGGCTTCAAGATCTTTCTCTGTCGCATCCATAAGAGCATCAATAGACATAAATTTTTTCATAACGGATTTCGCAGCCGTCTTTCCAGTATTTGGTATTCCGAGACCCGTGAGAAGCTGATCCGGCTGGTTTTCCTTTGATGCCTCTATAGCATCGAGAAGATTGTCTGTCGCCTTTTGTCTCCCGACAATTTTCTTGTCTATAAGTTCCTCTCTATGCATATGAAGTCCATAAATATCTGCTGCATTCTTTACAAAACCTTCGTCTATAAGCTTTTTTATAATTTTTTCTCCAAGCCCCTTTATGTCCATAGCACTTCTGCTGGCAAAATTGATAATATGTCTTTCGATTTGGGCAGGACATGACAAACCTGTACATTTCATATCAGCAGTATCTGACTCACGCACGACCTTAGAACCACATACAGGGCACACGTCAGGAATCATGAATCTTACGGCGTCATTAGGACGCTTTTCCCTGACTACAGCCTTTACCTTAGGAATGATTTCTCCAGATTTATATACCACGATTGTATCACCAATACACACGTCAAGTCCGTCTATATAATCCTGGTTGTGAAGTGTGGCTCTTGAAACAGTAGTCCCGCAAAGTCTTATCGGCTCAAAGATAGCAGTAGGAGTAAGCCTCCCTGTCCTGCCAACTGATATCTCGACATCACGAAGTATAGTTTCTTTTTCCTCTGGTGGATATTTATATGCGACCATAAATCCAGCATTCTTTGCTGTGTCCTCACACTTTTCTCTGTCACTCAAAATATTGAGCTTGACGACCGCACCATCGATATCATAATCCAAGCTTCCTCTCATCTGACCTATCTTAGTAATGGCATCCCATACCTCGTCCTCAGTGCGACATCTATAGTACTTCTCAATCGTCTTTATGCCTTTGGATTTCAGATATTCGTACATTTCGTCATGTCTCTCAAATGAAATGCCTCTTGCATCCTGAAGATTAAATATGAATAAGGAAAGTTCCCGTTCCTTCACTATAGAAGAATCAAGCTGCCTCAAGGTTCCTGCCGCACAATTTCTTGGATTTGCAAATAGTTTTTTTCCGGCAGCTTCCTGGATTTCATTGATCCTGTCAAAAGAGGCATTTTCCATATAGACCTCACCTCTAAGCTCTAGATATTCTGGCGCATCATCAATAAATAATACAACATCATCGATAACCTTTGCATTATCTGTGACATCCTCGCCAAATTGTCTTCCGTCACCTCTAGTGACAGCAGTCACCAATCTGCCATTTTCATAACGCAGTGCCATAGAAAGCCCATCAATCTTAGTTTCTACGAGAAATTCAGCACTCTCACCAAGCTTGCTGCGCATGCCTTCAACCCAGCCTCTCACTTCTTCTTCAGAAAAGACGTCCTGTATAGAAAGCATCGGCACTCTGTGACGTATGACAGCGCCTGCTTCACGCTTCGCACTTCCACCTACATGTCTCACAGGAGAATCCTCAGACGAATATTGAGGATATTCTTTTTCAAGAGCACGTAGTTTTAGCGAAAGCTCATCATATTCATGATCAGTAATCTCAGGGTCATCCTGATTGTAATATTTTTCATTGTGATATCTCAAAAGCTCTTCAAGCTCTGACATTTTCTTTTTTATGTCTGTACTAGAATTACTCATATTTAAACCTTTTTTTCAATTTTCATACAACCTTCGCAAGCATGCAGCCTTCGTTATCAATCAAGCATTTTTCACACAGCCTGCCTTCAGGTCATCAGCCGTCAACGTCAA
>CAVJDC010000128.1:2198-4567 GCA_963648085.1 Anaerovoracaceae bacterium | reverse complement strand
GATTATACCCGCAAAATGTCTAACTTTTACATCAAATATGTCACGTGCCATGCGTCTGAGTGAATCGATTTCTTCTGGTGTCAGAGGAACAATTTCTGGCTGCATCTTATTTTTCTCTTTCACACTCAGCTTTGTATTTAAAATCCATTCTTTATTATTTTCTGCTATTTCTATAACCGATTTCCTTTTTAAATTACTTGGAATTTTGATAATTACATTAAGATCACTATCAACAACCAGCTTGATTTTCTTCCTTCTGCTGTCTCGTGAAATTCTTATGTTTGACCATCCAAGATTGATCATTTCATTTTTTTTCTGCATTTTACACCAGTCTTTTTTTCATTATTATGTATGTCCCATATCTTTTGTCCGTATCTTCGATGCAGTACAGTCGAATATATATGAATTACTCAAATACAATTTCAATTACTAAACTGACAATTATAAAAAAAGCTCCTATGATTCCTGCAGCTGACAATTTCTCATCAAGAATTATGAATGAAAATGCTGCTGTTAGCACGGGGCAGGCACATTGCAAAAGTGCAATAAGCTTTGCAGATGCAAATACCATAGCGATATTTTGAAGTAAAATACCGATTACAGTACATGTGATAGCAAGATATACTATCGTTAGCCAGATTCTGGTATTTGCTGTTGAAAGATGCACGCCATCATCAATCGATATAGCTAAAATCAAGGCAAAAATCGTCGAAAATCCAGCCTGTATAGTCGTAAGTGAAGAAGCAGACATATGCTTTAAACTTTCCTCACCAAATATGAGTGAGCCCGCACACAGCAGGGCTGACAGAAGTGAAAATATTTCTCCCCACCCAAATGTCGAGATTCCTCCTCTTCCACAGAGAAGATAAAGTCCCGCTATAGCAATTATATATACGAGCCACTCGCCTTTTTTTAATCTTTTCTTATATATTATAAATGCCAGCAGTGGTGTAATTATGGTAGTAAGTGATCTCAAAAATGCTGCAGTTGTGGCTGCGGTGAAGTCTATAGCAATATTATTACATATCAATCCCAAAGAAATGCATAAGCTTGGCAAAGCCCACACCTTCCAGGAAGCCTTGTGAAGATCTTTTATAAGTGTCTTGTGAAAAAGTAGCACAAGAATGACGAATGCGATCGCATAACGGGCTGTTATAAGCGAATATACAGGCATTATCTCAAAGGCAGATTTTGAAATTGCATCACCAAATCCGTAAAATGCACTTTGAAATATTATGAGAGCAACTGCACTGCCAGTTTTATTTTTTACTTCCCACTTTTCCATATCGATCACCTCTTCGGTTTTAGGTCAGGAGCTTCAAAGCCCCTGACCACAAATCATTTTCGAGACTGACATGCATTTTAAAAATGTTCATGACACCAATATTATTCTGTTCTCAGAGCAACTACAGGATCCTTTTTAGACGCACTGCGTGAAGGAATTATACCTGCTATAAGCGTAAGCATTACACTTATAACTATCAAGATGCCTGCTACTGGCAGCGGCAGGAATGCATTGATATTGTTTATGCCTGTAGCATGGTGAAGTATCGCATTTATCGGTATACATAGCAGATATGTGACTATTACACCTATTGTGCCAGATGCAAGTCCGATCAGAACCGTCTCGGCATTAAACATGCTTGAAATATTTTTTTTCGAAGCTCCTATTGCTCTTAAGATACCAATCTCCTTGGTACGCTCCTGAACTGAAATGAGTGTGATCACACCTATCATAATTGAAGAAACTATAAGTGAAACTGCTACAAATGCGATAAGAACATACGTGATCGCATTGATTATAGTATTTACCGATGACATGATGATGCCGACATAATCTGTATATGTTATTTCTGACATATCGTCGACACTGCTGTTGTATTCTTCAATTGCTTCTTCAATTATATCCTTGTCTGCAAATGTTGCAGCATATAGATTAATCGCTGATGGACTATCTAAATCAATTGATCCTAGTTCTTTTAGATTTTCTTCATATGAAGAATCCGAAAATTCTAGTACTTCATCATAGAGCTTTGAACAGATTTCATCTGAATAACCTA
Source organism: Anaerovoracaceae bacterium (assembly GCA_963648085.1). Lineage (GTDB taxonomy): Bacteria > Bacillota > Clostridia > Peptostreptococcales > Anaerovoracaceae > Alangreenwoodia. Next base: position 2,507 of record CAVJDC010000128.1, on the reverse strand, counting down.
TCATGTCATTCATAAGTGCACTAGCCTTTTGCTCATCCGTCAATGCTGCAAGAGATGATGTAACCCTTTCGCCATATTGAGTCTTATACTGTTCTGTCATTATCTCGGAAAACATATCCTTTAAATCTTCGTCACTCATGCTCTTTACATATTCCTCAATCTCAGATGCACTCATACCAGATTGAGATGTGAGACCTTCTGACATGGCAGCCTCCATAGCTTCTCTTGTCATTGATCCAAGCATACTTCCGATTGCAGCATCTATATCAGCATCTGACGGAATACTCAATATTTTCACATAAGCTTCAG
>CAVJDC010000128.1:0-2188 GCA_963648085.1 Anaerovoracaceae bacterium | reverse complement strand
GCTTTGCCAGCTGTATCCAGAGAGCTTATATAATTTCTAAAAGACTCTGACTTAACTGCAGTACTCATGTCATTTTCACTGTCTTTAAATGGCAATCCTGTAAATATATCTTTATCAGGAGATGCTTTCTGTTTTGCGACAGCTTCTGACTTTGAAGATTCTTCTATTACTTTTTCCGTAAGGAGCGTAGTATATCCTATAGAACCTGTGATCATTGTGGATACAGAGTCCTCTGAAGGTCTTGCAATACCTGTAACCCTAAGCTTGAGTCCATTGTCATAAAGATATTTGAGACCAGCGGCAGTATCTCTGAGATCTGTATACGTGTCTGTTTGTTCATCATATGAGTAACAGCTTGAGTTTAGTACAGTTCTAAATTCCATTCCACAAATATCTTCGTAGGACCATTCTTTTTTATCATAATCAAGCTTTGTCCTATCGACTGCAGATTTCATAAGATTATCTATCTCCTCCTTTGATGTAAGCCCAAGTGCGTAAAGAGAGAGATCATCTATTTCATTATTTTCATCTACAAAAAGCATCACTTCGTTGTAGTTTTCTGGCCAACTACCATAAACCACATCATATTGATCCTTTAAAACAGGACTTATAACTTCATCATCGCCTTTCAGCATTTCCTGCCAAAGGCTTGTGCTAGACTGCATTGAAGATGCTGTACTTCCAAATATTGACTGACTTTGCATCTGAAGCATTGACGAAAAGTCCATATTGAGATATTCGAGCAAAAGCTCCTGCATAAGTGATTGCGTATCCGAAACTATGATATCACCGTCAACATTTTCAGTATATACCTGAAGATTCAAATCATATGAATATTGAATGCCATTTATGGAATCAGCAAGCCCAGTATCACTATCCTTGTCAGCACGCTTTTCTTCTATATAATTTTTAAATGATTTTAGATCATTTTCCTTTTCTTCTAAAGAATTCATTGAATTTACAAGGTCATACATCATAGCCTTCTGATATATGCCATCATCATCATGTTCATATACGGACTTAGCTTTCCCCATAAAGGTCTCGATCAATGATGTCATATCGACATGCTGTGCTTCTATCGTCAGCGGATATGATGACAATGTATCCTCCTGTACAGTATTGATATATGCGGTCGCACCCTGCGAAACAGCATATATAAGAGCAATTCCGATGATTCCTATACTTCCAGCAAATGAGACAAGTGCTGTTCTTCCTTTTTTTGTAAAAAGATTCTTCAAGGAGAGTCCAAATGAAGTCTTAAGCGACATAGATGACTTTTCCGTCTTACTTTTCGTCTTTTTTTCTTTTCTTTTAGTTTTTTTCTCCTTATTTTTCAGATTTCCAGCTTCATCGTCAAAGGCTTCATCGTATAAACAATCACCACCAGGCAATTGCAAATCCTTTGATTGCAATATCCCTGCTGATTGACGAGAGCCGTCTTCATGACTTACATCTTCTGATTGACGAGAGCCGTCTTCATGACTTACATCTTCTGATTGGCGAGAGCTGTCTTCATGACTTACATCTTCTGATTGGCGGCCATCATCTATTAGAATATTTTCATTCAGCGACAGCTCATCTTCAAAAATCACAGAATCCAGATTGTCTTTTTTCAAGACAACAGGGGCCGTATCATCCTTAAGAATACCATCTAGCATTCTTACTATTCTTGTAGAATATTTTTCGGCAAGCTCTGGATTGTGCGTGACCATTATCACAAGACGTTCCTTTGAAATATTTTTTAGGATGTCCATTACCTGAATACTAGTCTCGCTGTCGAGAGCACCCGTAGGCTCGTCAGCAAGAATGATTTCTGGATCATTGACTATCGCACGTGCTATAGCAACCCTTTGCATCTGTCCGCCAGACATCTCAGCAGGCTTCTTCTTAAGCTGTGAGCCAAGGCCAACCCTTTCAAGTGCTATCCGTGCGCGTTCCTGTCTCTCAGACTTTGAGACACCTGAAAGAGTAAGAGCCAGCTCGACATTTTGAAGAACTGTTTGGTGCGGTATAAGATTGTAATTTTGGAATACAAAACCGACAGAATGATTTCTATATGTATCCCAGTCGCGGTCCGTATATTTTTTGGTGGAGACGCCATTTATGACAAGATCCCCGCTGCTATATTTGTCAAGCCCGCCTATTATATTTAAAAGAGTAGTTTTTCCACAGCCTGAAGGTCCGAGTA
>CAVJDC010000127.1:2938-4571 GCA_963648085.1 Anaerovoracaceae bacterium | reverse complement strand
ATATATTAGACATCTCTGTACAGCAGGTGGATGCTTCAGGATTTCCGAAGATTAAATTATATCTGAGCGTGAAGGATGACGCTACTGGAAATGTCCCAGACAATCTGGACAGGACCTTGTTCTATGTCAATAAAAAAGACGCCAATGCGAAGTATGTCAAACAGGTCGTTTCGAGTGTCAATCAGTTAAACGAGAAAGAAGCACTGAAGATAGACATGGTGGCGGATGTGAGCGGAAGTATGAGTGGAAGTCCGATACAGGAAGCAAAGGAGATCATGTCGGATTTCATCGACAGTGTTCAGTTCGATGCCGGTGATATGGTAGAATTAACTTCATTTTCAACAGGAGTGCGCCTAGAAGAAGAATTTACGGATGATGCAAGCCTGCTAAAGGATGACGTTTACGGATTGACTCTAGGGAATATGACAAGCCTGTATGACGCTCTTTATACTGCAGTAGAGCGTGCGGCTTCGCAGACTGGAGCAAGATGTGTAATTGCTTTTACAGACGGCCAAGATAATTATAGTAATTGTACAGTGGGCGATGTCATCAATATAGCACAGCGTTATCACATACCGGTATTTATTATCGGCATTGGCGATATTGATTATTCGGACGTGTCGAGAATCGCAGCACAGACTGGAGGTTCCTATTATAATATCAATGAAATTTATTCCTTAGAGGATATTTACGATGAGATTTATCGCATGGAAAAGGAATTATATCTGGTAGAATATGAAGACTCAACTGGTGCAGAGTTGACAGACGAATCGGATATACAAGTGATATACCGAAGCAGAAAATATGGCGGAGAATGCGAATATACATATACACCAAATACCCTGCTTAGTGTAGATGCAACGACACTGTATAAAGATGGCCCTGAATCTGTTGTAGAACAGTATATCAAACATTTTGATGATGCTATGACATATCAGGATTATTCCTATATTTCCGACTATCTGTTGTCGGGAAGCTCGATTGCGAAAATACAGCAGGACTTTGTAAAACAAGGATATACAGAAAAATTAGATTCGTATGAAATCGTAAGTACATCTTACAGTGACTCAAATAATTGCATAGTCACGACCAGAGAGACATATTATGTTCAAAAACAAAATGCACCGCTGCAGCTCATAACACAACAGTGCAAGTATGAGGTTACAAAAAATGGATCTGACTGGAAGCTCAAAGCCTTTGCAGAAAATGTTAAGGTATTGTCAAAAATAAATCAATAAGGAAGATTTTAGACAGTCTAGGAATGCCAGACGCTCTAAAAAGGAGAGCTTCAGATGCTCTAAAAAGCAGAACGTCATGTGCTCAAAAAAGGAGCGTTTCTGGCAGTCTAGATAAGTAGGATACTGGATGATTTAGAAAAAGGAAAATGTTAAGAATTTCCAAAAAACAGAGCACCAAGCGGTTAAAAAACAGAGCGCCAAGTGGTTTAAAAAAGTAGAGCGCCAGGTGGTTAAAAAGGGGAGATGTTCAAGTAGTTTAGAAAATGGATTGGAGAAGATATTATGAAAAGAAAAATGAAATTGGAAAGAGAGACAAATGCTAGAAAAGAAACGTTTGCTAGAAAAGAAACGTTTGCGGGAAAAGTGACATATCTTGAAAATGGAGCAGGTATAAA
>CAVJDC010000127.1:0-2619 GCA_963648085.1 Anaerovoracaceae bacterium | reverse complement strand
CATCTGGAGATGGAACAGGCGATGGCTCGGGAAGCACGTCTGGAGATGGAACAGGCGATGGCTCGGGAAGCACATCAGGTGACGGCTCGGGCAGCACACCAGGTGACGGAACAGGCGATGGCTCGGGTGAGTACACGCAGCCAATCAACTTCGATGATGTGACGTCATTAGATTATTTCTATAAAGCAGTAATTTGGGCGGCTGGAAAAGGAATAACAAATGGCACAGACCCGACGCACTTCAGTCCAAGTGCCTCATGTACACGCGCACAGATAGTGACATTCCTGTGGAGAGCGATGGCATAGTGAGCGTTGTGGGAAGACACTGGCAGCCAGACTGTGCGCAAAATCAATGAGGCAAGTTTCGAGGGCGCTGGCAGCTAACTTGTGCACAGTCAGTGAGGCGAACTGCGAAAAGCGATGATAAGTTGAGCCTTGCAGAATACCGGCAAGAGGGGCTGCGCAGGATGAAATTTGGAAATGGCAAATAATGGGAATTAATGGGAATTGATTAAGGAGGTACGACATGGCACAAATTAAAAAATTAATTTTATCAGGTTCTGGCAAACGTGATATTGGGTCTTTAGATGTACCTTTTTTGAATACTTACGAAAAAGCTTTGGAACGTTTTCTGCATGGCGATTTTAAGAGTGGTCTTGCCTCAGCAGCCTTTAGCAAGGGAAATGACTATAGGGACGGCAAAGGCGTAAGAAGAGACATAGAAAAAGCTTACTTTTATTATCTGCAGGCGGATTGTGCGATTCGAAAAAGGGTGAAAGAGTGCAGTGTGCGTGGTGATATAGAATTATTTAATGATATTCAGAAAGCACTTGAAGAGGCAAGGCAAAAATATACTGAAAAGAGCTTCGGGAAAAATCGTGAGAACAAAAATGAGATAGGTCATAATAAAGTTTATGAGACTGGCCGCGAAGAAGCAAACGAGGCGGGCCGCGAGACTGGTCAAATGACAAGCCGAAATAGACATAAAATGTTCAAATTCACGGATCCTGAGTGGATCAGACAGGCACTTTCTGGAAGCACATTTAATAGATTGAAGATCGAGGAGCTTAAAGGCGGCATGCTGTCTGTCGATATATCCCCAAAGAAGCGAGTATTTGATCCGGAAACTCAAATGATGCTTATTACTATTCCGCAAGCAGATTATTGCGAGCTAAAAAAGCAGCTTCATCTCGAGACTGCACTAGGAAGCAGTTATAAAATTTATGAGGATCATTATGAGGATCGTACAGGGTATAGCATCGGCAAAGTGAAGGAGCATGTTTCTGGCAATCGTTCGGAGCACAGTTATGGCGACGAATCGAGACTTGGCTCTGGCAATCGGACAGGGCACAGTTATGGTGATCTGACGGTACGTGTTTCTGGCAATCGTTCGGAGCACAGTTATGGCGACGAGATTGATATTTATTATGACAATAAATCTATGCTTAGCTATGACGATCAGTCTGAGATTATTTTTGACTCGATAGAATATGATGCAGCATCGCACAAGACAAGATTTTATTGGAACGACAGGCTGGTAGCTGAGATTAAGACAGACTTTTATACCTTTAAAGCACTAAACGTGGATGAAGCACGGCTCGCTGGCGAGCTGCTTCGCTTGGTATCAGTCGTCTTTTTTGAAGGCGGCAAATGGTATGACTACATCTGTGACGATACCTCTGTAACTAAAGGAGACTTTGTCACGGTCAATAGTCGTGACGGACTAAGGGCAGTAAAGGTAATGGCTGTGAATGACACATATAAAAACGAGCTAAAGCTTCCATTTTATAAATACCAGAGAGTAGTGGGGAAGGCGTGAGGACGCAGACCCAGATTTCTTGCGGCTTAAGCGAAATAAACCATTAGTTTAGCTAATAGATTGTGAACGACAAGAAATGCATGGCTGCAAATTGCGGGGAAATAGTAAAAAGGAGGACTGTCTTGTCTGGTAAGAATCAAGAAATAAAATATAAAATAAAAATCGAACCATTGCCTTACAACTTTGCAGTATGCAAGGTAGAGGATTATACACAGGTGGATCCTTCAGAAATATTTTGCTTTCCACAAAAAACGGATGAGGAAAACTCACTAGTGTGCCTATCAGACAGCATTCCGCCAAATATTACAGATGTGCAGGATGGCTGGAGGGCATTTCGTATTAAAGGGCAGATGGATTTCTCTTTGATTGGAATCCTGTCTGGTATCGCGGCTGTGCTGGCAAAAAATGCCATAAGCATATTTGCAATCTCGACATTCAATACCGATTATGTACTGGTACAGGGCGATGATTTTGAAAAGGCGAAAGATGCTCTGCGAGGTGCAGGCTATGAGGTGGAAGGAAGAGTATCAGGATATGAGGCTGAAGAACGAGTATCAGGATATGAAATGGAAGGACGAACATCAGGATATGAGATGGAAGGCCGAACATCAGGATATGAGATGGAAGACCGAACACAAGGCTACGAGGTGGAAGACCGAACATCAGATAGTGCATTAAATGAAACGCTAAACTATTATAATGAAAATGCAATTGATTTCACAAAATCGACTCTGAATGTTGATTTTGAAGAAACGCAGCAGATATTCTTAAAATGCCTGCCTAGGGATGCACATATTATGG
>CAVJDC010000126.1:0-4665 GCA_963648085.1 Anaerovoracaceae bacterium | reverse complement strand
GCGGTGGCGCAGAACTCAGTGATGCTAGTGATGACTGTGGGAATTATGAGAATGCTTGTGGTGGCGCAGAACTCAGAGATGCTGGTGATGACTGTGGGAATTATGAGAATGCTTGTGGTGGCGCAGAACTCAGTGATGCTGGTGATGACCGTGGGAATTATGAGAATGCCAGCGGTGGCACAGAACTCAGAGATGCTGGTGATGACCGCGGGAATTATGAGAATGCTTGCGCTGGCAATAAAAATGGTGCATATAGTGAAGAAGCAAAGAAAATAATTCGTCCGCTTCTTGATATGAACCGCAATGAGATTGAAAATTATTGCACTCAGAATGGACTTAAGCCCGTCATAGATAGTACAAATTCGGAGACATTATATACGAGAAACAAAATCAGACTTCAGCTTTTGCCTGCGATGAGGGAGACTTTCAATCCTTCTGTAGATGAGGCGATTGTGAGATTAAGCAGATCCGCTGCGGCTGATGATGATTTTATTTCGTCTGAAGCATTCAGACTTATGAATGGACGCTGGAGAAAGAGCGACATGTCACTTGATATAAGTGGACTGACAGGCAGACACAGTGCACTGCTTTCACGGATTGTTATGATTGCAGCGAAGCAAGCAGGCATGGCAGAAAATCTGGGAGAAGCGCAGATAAATGCTCTTGTGGAAATCGTGCAGAAAGACACAGGGCAAAGCTCAAAGGAAATCGACCTGCTGCAAGGCAATTACGTGCATATAGCCTATGGAAGAATGTGGTTTTTGTTTAGAAAGCTTGCATGCGGTCAAACATATGTCGAAATATCAGAAAAAATGAAATCCGATATCGAAAATGGTGAGGTTTCAGAACTGATTTTTGAAGGGAAAAAAATAACTATCAGATTGCTTTCTGAGACAGAGTGCAAACATTTTTTGGAAGAATTTAAACGTGGAAAAAATTGGAAGATGCATAAAGCTTCTAAAGAGAGTTACAAGCTGTTTCTCGATTGGGATGCTCTTTACAGACTTGACGAAAATCTAGTATTTAGATTTAGGCAAGCTGGTGACAGGATACAGCCAAAGGGAATGAAAGGCCATAAAAAATTGCAGGATTTCTTTACTGATAGAAAGATACCGAAGCATTTGAGAGATACAATTTTGCTCCTTGCTTCCGGCGGGGAAATTATTATCGCGGGACGTGAGATATCGGCGGCTTGTATTATTAGCAAAGAAAAAACCAAAAAAATTGTTTCGATAGAAATTCAATAGATGCTAGATAGCTACTCAATAGATGCCGGGTGGATACTTGGCGGATGCTGGATAGATAATCAATAGATGCCGGATGGATACATGCCGGATGTAGAATAGATGCTCGGCAGATGATGCCGGATGGACACATGACGGATACTGGATGGATAATCAATAGATGCTAGATAGCTACTCAATAGATGTCGGGTGGATACTTGGCGGATGCCGGATAGATAATCAATAGATGCCGGATGGATACATGCCGGATGTAGAATAGATGCTCGGCAGATGATGCCGGATGGACACATGACGGATACTGGATGGATAATCAATAGATGCTAGATAGCTACTCAATAGATGTCGGGTGGATACTTGGCGGATGCCGAATGGATACTCGATATTTATATGATAGATGTTCTAAGGAATAGAGCTGAGATTTTGAAGAAATTTCGATTGATTTTCATGAAATTTTCATAAAATAATTGGCTCAGATAGTGTAGACTTAATAAAGTTGAATATTATAATTTGCTGTGTTAAAATACTGTGGTAACTGTCTGAGATCGCATGATATAAAGATTGCGGTAAGACTGGATAAATTGTATGACAACATGCAGCGGATTATAGTAAGATACAGAGCATCAAGTAAGTTGCAAGTGCAGAGCATCAAGTAAGTTGCAGGTGCAGAGCATCAAGTAAGGTGCAAGAGCGGAGCATCAAGTAAGTTGCAGGTGCAGAGCATCAAGTAAGGTGCAAGTGCAGAGCATCAAGTAAGTTGCAAGTGCAGAGCATCAAGTAAGGTGCAAGTGCGGAGCATCAAGTAATGTGCAGGTGCAGAGCGTCAAGTAGGTTGCAGGTGCAGAGCATCAAGTAAGGTGCAAGTACTGATAATCACGTAGGATATAAGATGCGTGGCTCTGATCAAGCGAATATGCTAGTGCTCTGACATGCTTTTATAAGGAGAATGCACCAAGTGAAGCTTTGTCAAAAGGACAGTGATTATGCTTGGCTGAATTTAGAATGTTATTTCTATAGTGCTGTGGGTATTAATAGTTAGCAGCGTTTCCTAGACAGGGACTAGAAGCTTGAATTGTGAAATTCATTTTGAATCGTGAAATTCATTTTGAATCGTGAAGTTTATCTTGAATTGTGAAATTCATTTTGAATTGCGGAATTTTTGTATGAAATCTGGCAGAATCTAAAGGCTTGGCGGCAATATTTTAAGGAGGTTGGAATTGAAGAAAAAACATAAATCAGTGATTATATATGTGCTGATATTTGCTATTATCATATTCATGTCATACACATTGCATGACTTAGGAAATATGGACGAACCAAAGGAAGTTGAATTTTCTGATTTTGTAAATGAATTAAATGATGGAAATGTAAAGGAGCTTACTCTAAAGGATACAAGTATGCTGGGTACGCTCAAGGATGGTACTCAAATTCATGCATATGCTCCGTCAAGTATTCAGCTGATGGATATCGATGAGTCTATTATCATACCTCAAGTATTGGATGGCACACTTAAAGTCACAAGTGAGGAACCTGAAGAGACTCCTTGGTATGTAAGCATGCTTCCTTACCTTCTTACGCTTGTGCTATTCGTCGGGATATGGATTTTCTTTATGAATTCAAGCCAGGGTGGCGGAAAGGCTATGTCATTTGGCAAGAGTAGAGCGAAGATGCATAAAAAGTCAGACAAGAAAGTTACTTTTGCAGATGTTGCTGGACTAGAAGAAGAAAAGGAAGAGCTTCAGGAAATTGTAGATTTCCTTAGAAGACCTGCAAAATATACGGCGCTTGGTGCCAGAATTCCGAAGGGTGTGCTTCTTGTTGGCCCTCCAGGAACAGGTAAGACTTATATTACAAAGGCTGTTTCAGGAGAGGCGGATGTGCCTTTCTTCAGCATTTCAGGCTCAGATTTCGTTGAAATGTTTGTAGGTGTAGGTGCTTCAAGAGTGAGAGATCTCTTTGAACAGGCAAAGAAAAATGCTCCGAGTATTATATTTATAGATGAAATTGATGCTGTCGGAAGACGCAGAGGTGCGGGACTAGGCGGCGGTCATGACGAAAGAGAACAGACCTTAAACCAGATGCTCGTAGAAATGGATGGATTTGGGGAAAATGAAGGTGTTATCGTATTTGCAGCGACAAATAGACCTGACGTTCTCGACCCGGCACTTCTCAGACCAGGCAGATTTGACAGACAGATTGTTATCGGGCTTCCTGATATCAAGGGAAGAGAAGCTGTTCTTAAGGTACATGCAGGAAATAAGACTCTTGACGAATCAGTTGACCTTAGTGTGCTTGCACGCATGACTCCAGGATTCTCACCAGCTGATCTTGAGAATGTCTTAAATGAAGCAGCACTTCTCACTGCAAGAAGAGACGGCAAGGCTATCATGCCTGATGAGCTTGAAGAAGCTGTTACAAAGGTCATGGCGGGGCCTGCAAAGAAGAGCAGAATTGTGGTAGAAAAAGAAAGAAAGCTTACAGCTTATCATGAAGCTGGACATGCTGTGCTTATAAGAAATCTTCCGGATTCTGACCCAGTGCATCAGGTCACCATTATTCCTCGAGGTTCTGCTGGCGGCATGACTATGTTCCTGCCTAAGGAAGATCGTACATTTGAATCAGAAAAGCATATGAAGAGTTCGCTCGTTCATCTTCTTGGAGGAAGAGCGGCAGAAGAGCTTATGCTTGATGACATCTCTACTGGTGCTAGCAATGATATCGAACGTGCTACTAAGATTGCCAGAGATATGGTCACAAAGTACGGAATGAGCAAGAGAATAGGAAATGTGAATTATAGCGAATCGGGCGAAGTATTTATCGGAAACGACTATACATCGAAGCGTGCTGCATATTCTGAAGAGACTGCAAGACTCATTGATGAAGAGGTCAAGAGTCTTATAGATGAAGCATACGAGACAGCAATCAATCTGCTCAAAGAGCACGCGGACAAGCTTACTCTTGTTGCTGAAACTCTGCTTGACATTGAAACTCTTGATGCTGAGCAATTCGAGATGCTTTATACAGGACAGATGTCAAGAGAGGACATCGTGAGCACTGCACGTGCAAAGGAAAGCGAAAAGGCAGAAAAAATCAGAATTCAGAAGGATAAAGCCGCACGCGAGTACGAAGAGATGAAAAAGAAAAAGTCTGAAAATACGAAAAATCTGCGCTTTGAAAATATGAAGGCAGAAAATATCGTATTTGAGAATAAAAATGACAGCGATTCAGACGGCAAAAATGACTGACAGACTGCACAATTGGAAATGACCGCATTTTGCTGCGCAAATGACTGTCGGAAGCAAAAAAACTGACCATGACTAATGCTAGTTCATATTGCTAATGGCACCCTGACTAGCTAGCGGCACTTAAGGTTAGCCGACGCGATGATTTTGGAATGACAGCAGAGCAGAAGCTTGGCGAAGAG
>CAVJDC010000125.1:0-4740 GCA_963648085.1 Anaerovoracaceae bacterium | reverse complement strand
CTTACTCTATGCCATGCTGTATCCTCCGCATCGCCGTGTCTTACTCTTTGACCTGCTGTGTCCTCTGCACTGCCGTGTCATACTCTTTGACCTGCTTCGTCCTCTGCACTGCCGTGTCCTCCCAGACAGTATACTTTCGCAAAAATCACGTCGTATCTAGCTTTTTGCCATAAATCTTCAAAATTTCATCTGAATATTTTCCGTCATCACCATAAATGCTGATCGTCTTTTCAAATCTTAGCTCGCGACCTGCATTTTTACGGCATGTGATAATCATAAGATTTGGTATCTCGCCTGGATGAGGCGTGACAAAGCGCACACTTTTTGGTTCAAGCTTATAACGTCTGCACGATTCTGCAATGTCGATAATTCTTGCAGGCCTGTGTATCATATAGAACCAGCCTCTGTCACACAACAGCCACGAAGCAGTCTTCAAAAAACAGTCTAGCGTGGCAGTTGTCTCGTGCCTTGCTGTCCTCATCGCATCAGTCGATGATGTGACAGCTGTCTTGCTCTCAAAATATGGAGGATTTGCCGTCACACAATCAAACGCACCTGCGAAATCCTTCATGTCATCGAAAAATGTAATGCCTGCTATATCGGCTTCAACTATCCGAAGTACATCCGAAAGTCCATTTCGTGATGCATTTTTTTCAGCGATCACACATGCCTCATGCTGAATCTCAAAGCCTGCCGCATCTTCTTTTATAGAGTCTTTTGCAAACATTATCAATGGGATAATTCCATTGTTTGTACCCAGATCAGCAACTCGTCTATGGCGTCTTTTTGAAGCTGTATCTGCAAGGAGCACTGCGTCCACCCCATAGCAAAACATTCCATCATCCTGAATCAGTTCAAATTCGCCAAATCCGATTTTGTCTATACGCTCAGCCATAATATGCCTCTAATCATCTAGCAAGCTTTTTACATCATCTGGCAGATCCTCAGTATCATCATACTTTTCTTCACGAGCCTTTTTTGAATGCTTTTTCTTGCCAAGACGTTTTATCTCATTCTTTGCATATGTTGAGATATCTTGTGAAAGCTTTTGCTCCCCAGTCTCGTCATCTATCTCATCAAGTATGTGACGTACATTGACCTGTTCTCTTAGGATATTTGTGCTCACAACCACTGCCATTCCGTCGTCAGTCCTGACCTTTTCACCTTGGTCAGGCATACCTTGCTTGAGGGTATTGTAGACATCATTTTCATATTTCAGGCAGCACATAAGTCTTCCACAAATTCCCGAAATCTTCGCAGGATTTAGTGACAGCCCCTGTGTCTTTGCCATTTTAATAGAAACAGGCTGAAAATCAGGCAGCCACGAATGACAGCATAGACCTCTTCCGCACGTACCGATGCCGCCTATCATCTTTGCTTCATCTCTTACTCCAATCTGTCTGAGTTCAATTCTCATCCTAAATACGCTCGCAAGATCCTTGACAAGCTCCCTGAAGTCAACTCTTCCGTCAGCAGTAAAATAGAATATGATCTTTGAATCATCAAATGTATATTCGACATCTATAAGCTTCATGTCAAGATTTCTGGCTGTTACCTTTTTCTGACATAATTCGACAGCACGTCTTTTCTTTTCGATATTTTCATTGTGCTTTTTAATGTCATCCTCAGTGGCAATGCGAAGTACCTTTTTTAATGGTTTAACAACAGATTTTTCGGATACATAATACGGATCTGAAGCCAATTCGCCAAACTCAAGTCCTCTTGCAGTTTCGACTATTACATTGTCCCCTTGTGAAAGCTCAAAGCCCTCAGGGTTGAAATAATATACTTTACCAGCAGTCTTAAATTTTATACCTGCCACCAAAATACCATTTGTCTCATCATAGTCTTTAGTCGCCTGTGTCAAATATTCACAATATGCTTCATCACTGCTCTTTCCACCAAATTCTTCATATATATCAGAATCAAACGGATCCCTAAGCAGGCTTTCTTCCCCAAAGAATCCGCCAAAAAGAATATCATCCTCCGTAAGGCCTGTATGCGGACGTTCCTGACCTGAATGCATATCGCCGCGATTCTTGCCCTTGCGTCGTTTTCCTTCATCATGTCCATCCTCAACATGCTTGTCATTGTCACGCTTGCTGTTGCTGCGCTCCCCATCGTTATGCTTGCCGTTGCTGTGCTTTTCTTCTCGGCTCTGCTCGTCACTGTGCTTGCCACTGCCGTGCTTGCCGTTGCTGAGCTTCCCATCGTCGTGCTTGCCGTTGCTGAGCTTCCCATCGCCGTGCTTACCGTTGCTGTGCTTCCCATCGTCGTGCTTACCGTTGCTATGCTTTTCTTCTCGACTCCGATCGCCATTGTGCTTGCCACTGCCGTGCTTGCCATTGCTATGCTTTTCTTCTCGGCTCTGATCATCACTGTACTTGCCACTGCCGTGCTTGCCGTTGCTGTGATTTTCTTCTCGGCTCTGATCATCACTGTACTTGCCATTTTTACGCTTGTGATTTTCGTGACTTTCGTCTCGATTTTTTTTGTCATGGCTTCTGTTTTCATGATATTCTTCGTCAACTATCGTATTTTTGTGAGTAAAATCGTCGAAAGAACTCTCCTCATGATGCCGGTCTTCATGGTGCTTTTTTCCTTTGCTGCGGCCATTCTTTTTACCCGTTCTGCCATTGCGGTCAGATTTCTTACTCTGTACACCCTTCTCCTCAGAACGAGCGTCATTGCTTTTTTGCTCACCATTTTCAGATGTACTTTCATGATGAAGCTTTTCTGTAATAATATCTTTGCTCATATTCTCATCTTTCCCTGTATATCGAAAATCATATTTTTTAAAACATATCTGGCAGAACCATTCGCTCTAAGTCTTTTCATAGCCTCCTCACAGCTATCTACAGCTGCGATCAGCTGCACAGATTCAAAGCTTCCAGCAAACTTCTCTGAGAGGCTTGTGTTTTTTCCATTTTCTGCCATCGTTCGTATTTTTCTATATTTTATAACAACTGCATCCCTAAGAATCAATTCAAATGCAGAAATAAATCCTTCTGTCCTATTTTTACCTTTTTGAGTAAAATATTCTATGTCATCACGCATCCTGTATAATGGCCTGTCATACATGATTTTGTCTGCAAGAGAACATACACTTTCATTTTCATCATCCGTAAGAAGATTGTCCCTTCGCTGCAGCTCCCATTTTCCCTGAACTCTAAAAAGAACACATCTCGAGCGTATCGTGGGAAGTAATCTCTCAGAATTTGCAGTTGCAAGAAATATTTTTGTATTTTGCGGAGGCTCCTCTAAAGTCTTTAGAAGCTTGTTTTGTGACTGAACAGTCATCCTCTCGGCGTTATATATAACGAAAAAAGAGCTTTTCCCCGTGAACAATTTTCTGTTTGTCTCGGCTATGAGCGATTCTATATCTGAAACTAAAATATTTCCATTTTTCTTTATCTTGAAAATACCTTCCATATTTTCTGAGTCATATTTTCTGCAATATTTGCAATGTCCACAGGAATCACCTGTCTGTGACTCACACAGAAACGCTCTTATGACATCATCCACAACCATCGATACAGCCGAATCCTCTCCTTCAAAGATGCAAGCATGAAAAAGTCTTCCTTCTTTGATGATTTTCTCAAGCCTCGAAGCAAGAGCAAGATCGTCTGTCCATTCAGAAAAAGCCATATATTTCCTCCAATAATAAGCAGGCTCGTCATCACAAAATAGCCATTTTGCAAGCGGCATCATCTTAAAAGATTCTCCTTCAAAAATGCCATCATCTTGAAAGAATGCTATCAACCAACTTCCTTATCTGCAAGTGAATCTCTTCTATGCTTCCACTTCCGTCTATCGTTCTGAATCTCTTAGGTTCATGCTTTGCAATCTCTAGATAACCCTCAAATACTTTCTCGTGAAAATCTAAAGTCTCTGCATCCATGCGATCCTCTTTTTCGGCACTTCTGCGTTCTCTCATAATCTTTGGAGAAACCTTCAGAAAAATAGTAAGATCTGGCTTGATATCACTTACTGCTGGGGCATTTATGATGTCAACTATGTCACCTAAGCTTCTTGCATATTTTTGGTATGCTATGCTTGAGTCGAGAAACCTGTCGCTTATAACAATCCCTCCACTCTCAAGTGTCGGCCTTATGACCTGTTCTACAAGCTGCGCTCTAGCAGCCGCATAAAGCAATGCCTCAGTGACAGGAGTCATCATTTTGCTAGACTTGTCAAGAATAATATTTCTTATTTTCTCTCCTATATCGGTACCACCTGGCTCCCTCACCCACAATACCGGAATATCTTTTTCGTCGAGATAATTTCTCAGCAAATCTATCTGCGTGCTCTTGCCTGACGCATCAGTACCCTCAAATGTAATAAAACAACCGCTCAACATCTATATATAATCCTGTTCCTTCATTTGATCTTTTCACAGCAATGCAAATGCTGCAATTCCTATTTGTCTCATATTTATTTCTATATTTCACAAATGTTTAGTTCACACTATTTCACAAATATTTAGTTCACACTGTATTAATTTGCAGTCGCTAGCTGCAATCGTCAATTTTGAATGCCAGCTGTTGGCACTAATTGTAGCCATTGTAACCATCATAACCATCATAATTATAATACTCATATGAAGCATTTCGAGCGTCATGAATCTCATATCCAGCGTTGTCTCCTCTAAGTCCAACATAATCATCATGGTCGCCATATCCATCACGGTCTTCATATTCCGCACCACTTCTGGCATATCCTTCACGACCACCATATCCG
>CAVJDC010000124.1:0-4755 GCA_963648085.1 Anaerovoracaceae bacterium | reverse complement strand
CTTCAGATGCTCTGGCTAAATTATATTTTCGCAAGCCCCTCGTCAGCGTTAAAACTTCGCCAAGTTCTCGAAACCGATAAGTCTTCAGATGCTTACTGGCTGCACTAAATTTTCGCAAAACTCCTGGCATCATTATGTCTTTACTATCGCCATGATATCGACATGATATCAACAACTGTACATCTGCTATTTATTTAGCTTTGAGATTATAGCAGATACATCAAGTATACTTGCTCTATATTGAGTGTCTGCCTTTGGAGTGCTCACATCCGCTTCAAGTCTGTCTTGAACTGACATATCATCATATGCGTCGCCAGTATTTCTTACCATGTTATTTACATCGGCAACATCAGTGATAGAAACTGATGCATCATTATTTACATCACCGTCTCTGTCTACATTTATATTGCTATTTGTCTCGGTTTCAAATGTTAGCTTTGAAGAGTCATAACTTCCATTAGGAATGATAGTCACAAATACATATTTTGGATTCGTACTTATAGAAGATCTATAATTTACATCTTCTGTATAAAACATCTTTTGTCCATCATAGTAATATGTACCTTTATCCTTATTTGCAGACACTATAAGAAGTACGTCCGTCGATTTCGCATATTTATACTGTTCCACAACATATGAATGCGTCACAGTCCATTGAGCTTGAAGTGTTACATTTCCATAATTCCCAGCAATATTCTCGCCTGCGCTGTGCACCGAGCCTAGGCTCCAGCTGCCATCTGAAGACATAACCTTCCAGCCCGAAAAAGTATAATTGTCCCTTCCAGTGATAGGAAGCTTTCCCGATGACTCGATATTATAATTGTGAGCTTCAACTGCAGATCCGCCATTCGAATCAAAAGTAATTGTATAAGTAATAGGTGTATATATCGGATTTACTACGATATCTGATGGATTTTCTGTATCAAGGTCAAAATCGCTCCATTTGCCTTCATAACCCGGTTTTTTTACGACCTCAGGAATATCATCTGAAATGTCAGTATCTTCTACATTCCAGCCAACCTCAGCTGCTGTAGTTCCGTCTTCATTTTTAAAAATCACCTTATAATTTACAACCTTCCACTTAGCATAATATCTTGCACCCTCAGCAGGCATAGTAAGATTTGAAAAATTTACTCTGCTCGTACATGCTGCTTCATTAAACCAACCATCAAATGTATATCCTGTTCTAGTCGGTGTATCAGGTTCTGTGATGTCATCACCGAAATCAATATCTTTAATCGTTTCAACAACCTCGATATTATTCTTTTTATAATTGTGATCCCATACAAGGTCGTAGCTGTTTACGTCAAAGATTGCATCATATGTCACATTTGCACCTGCAGCCGAAAATGGCATATTTGGTGCCACATCAACTTTTCCATCGCCATTTGAATCCCATCCGGCAAATGTAAAACCAGTCTTTGATGGATTTTCAAGAGCTTTTCCATTTTCATCCGTATATTCTACAGAATACTTATATGGTACAGATTTGCTTGCGATAGTGCGTCCTTCTGAAGTCCACTTTATATCATACTTTGTAGATATTTCTACAGATGTTCCTGCATAATCACAATCCATCGACTTTGAAGTCTCTTTGATACTTATTTCTGCATCGTCAGGAGTGATGCTCAGAGGCATATCATAAGATGCTTTCGAATAATCCACACTAAAGTAAATTCTCGCTATCTTAACTGGTGTCTTTTTAATAGTTTTTGGTCTAAGCAAGCCGCCTGAAGTTTCAGTTTCAAGAACCTCATATACTTTGAGATCGTCGTCAATTTCATATACGAATCCACTTACAGTATGTGTCTGCTCATCGTAGACAAATGCATTATCAGCATAGCTGTCTGAACATGCTATATCTGTTATGCCTGTCACTTCAAGTCTCTCATCAATGCTGATATTTACCTGATATCCTGCAAGCGTGATGCTGCTTAGTCTGTTTCCATCTCTGTCAGGATAAAATTGATCTTCTGCACCTGTAAAATTTACATAAATATCAGCATATAGTCCTGTATCACCAACATCTATGTCGTAGCTTAAATCATTGTCATTATCAACTGTCGAAGAAACTACTGCCGATACTGTAAACGGATTTTCATCAGGCTGTGCATATACTGCATCAGCTGCAAATGAGTCTGGTATATAACCTGCTGCACTTGAAAATATCATGCCTGCAGCAAGAATTGATGATATAATTTTACTCTTCATTGTAACTCCTCTCTCACGCAACACTTGTCCACTTCTCTGTAGATTCGTTTATACGGGAATATTCATGCGAATTTGTCGCTTCCTGCAGAGGTATATAATACCACGCATCAGTATCTGAATTATCTGCAAATGTTTTCATTCCGTCAAGAAGATTCTCAAGCCTCTTTGGCATGCGGTTAAGCACTCTGTTTATCATGACAGCAGTTTGTGCCCTGCTTACAGATTCTTCTGGCCTAAAGCTGCCATCATCATATCCCAAAATCCAACCTACTGCTGAAGCCTTTCTAATATATTCCTCAGCCCAATGTCCTACTGTATCATCATATTCATCAGAAAGCAGAGTTGAAGAAAAATCCATTCTTGCAAGCATGGCTGCATATTCTGCTCTAGTTACATTCTTCCCTGGTTTAAATGATCCATCCTTATATCCATTGACAATGCCAAGGTTTGCCATAGTTGACACTGCGACATTGTACCAGCTTTCTTCTGAAACGTCTGCAAATGGACTGATGCTGACTTGATATTTGTCTCTAATTTCTTCCTTTAGAAGTCTGTAAAGGACCATCGCAAGCTCTGCCCTAGTTATGTTTGATTCAGGCTTTATAAGGTTGTCACAGTAGCCTATCAGATACGCATTGTGGATTTTACTCTCAAAATATGACGGAACATCTGTAAGCTCCCAGCCAGCATAAATTCTTGTATTCTTAGTAAGTTGAATCTCCTTTATTGGAATCGTATGTTCGTTATCCTCGTACCATCCTGTAAATGTATAATTTTCTCTTATCGGCACATGTGAAAGCTTAATATACGAACCATTTTTGTGTCTTTCTACCCTATCAATCTTATTTTCATCAAACATATAAATCAGTTTATAATAAACAGTATCGTCTTTCACTTCCTCACTTCCTTTTTTCGCACGATAAGTATATGCTGTCCTTGTTTCAAACGATCTGTCAATCCTTATAATTCCGTCCTCTACTGGACCATCCCAAGAGCCTTTCACGTAGCCAGGATCATCAACTATGTCAGGAATCATAATCACTGCATTGCCATGTTCATCAGGAATACCATCATCATCTGTCAATGTCACAGGTATCAGTCTTTCTGTTGACAAATCATCTGAAAATTTGCCATTATATAATTTGAGAATTATCTCTCGTTGATATTTGTCTGGGATACCGTCTCCTATCGAGTTTCCATTCGCGTCTACTCCTCCTATAAAATCATCCTCCCACTGTGCGGTAAGAGTTATAAGACCAAGCTGTCCCTCAGAAACGCTATAACTGTCTTTATATAAAGACCCATTCTCAAGCCATCCACTAAAAATATGATTTTTAAATTTTGGTGCAGGAAGATCTATATCGTCCCCTATGCTATATTCACCACTGATGTCATCATTCTCATCTAGCACACCACCATTTGGATCAAGATAAATTTTAAGATCAGCTGACGGCTTATAAACAGTGTCTGTTCCTGTTCCTGTAAGCTGCATGATAAATGGTGAAAATACCATATCAAGCTCATTTTTATCGATTATCTTTGACTTAAAAGAAACGATATTTTCCGTTTTATGAGTAGGAACTCCGATTAGCTTTATACGTCCGCCTCCGCTAGGAGCAAAATTTGAATAGCTAAAATGTACTGTCTGTGAACCTGTAAAATCCCAATCCTTTACAGATCCTGCAAGCTTTGTCGTATAAGTAGACATACTTTTTGGATCGCAATCCATGCCATGAGTTATAAATCCTACTTCTAAAGACCACATATCATCATATGACTCATCTGAAATGTCATTTCTCTTAAGAACTATAGAGATATCAAGTGTACTGCCATTCTGAAGCTTACTTATATCAGTCACTTGCTGTCCATTTTCATCCTTTATAGAAAGACTATAACTAAAAATCGATGATGATCCTATATGCGGGTCATAATCAGAATCATCCGCGGTTGCACTCACTGTAGTACCGACAAAAAACATTATCATAATAATGACCGTACAAAATAATTTTTCTTTCCTCAAGAACACCTCCTCCTTTTCGTAAGATATGATTCACACCTTCGAATGTCGCATTCGCATACCTTTTTTATATACCTTTTTCATATGCCTTTTGACATATCCTTTCTGCACACATTCCTCACATACATTCATATATCACGCATATATCACGATTTATGCCTTCGTATGTCTACGGTTTTATGTCATTAAGTCTTTACGTCTTTACATCTCTCCATCCTACTCTCCTTACTTATAAAATTTACAATAGCCTTAAAGCAACTTTATATATCTTTATTCTTCGCAAAGCTAAAGATTTCTCTCTTTAATCTTTGTAAAGTTAAGGATATCTTTTTTGATATTCGCTTCCTATCCAGCTTCGCCATATTTTTATTTTAAATGCCGTGGATATAATTCCAATATCTGGAAGCTCGTCTAAATATTACCACCATATTTTTCCAGCGTCAAGTATAAATTGTAAATTTTTTACATTTTTGTATAAAAGCGAGATTTGATATAGACGATTGTCTTTACTATGCACTGTTACATCC
>CAVJDC010000123.1:0-4828 GCA_963648085.1 Anaerovoracaceae bacterium | reverse complement strand
CTGTATGCAATGATGCATAAAATGCTGTATGCAATGATGCATAAAATGCTGTATGAAATGATGCATATAATGCTGTATGCAATGCTGTATGCAATGCTGTATGCAATGATGCATAAAATGCTGCATGAAAAGCCAGATGTCACATGCCTTTATGGGCTGCGCGTCTCATTCCCGACTTTCGGTGATGGGTAATAATTTAATAATAAAATTTAAGAAGCTATTTGTAAAGACAACAAATGAAATAATAAAAGAAAAATACGAAAAAATGCAATTGTGACAATGCTCGTGATACTGTGTGTAAAGATGTAAAAAATCCATGGATAGAGATATTTACCAAACAAGAAAATTTTATATTTACTAGGCATATGAAAGTCACGCAAATGAAGTTGACAATGCCTAAGAAGGCTGAGCAATAGTGTGCCCAAATTTTGTAACTATTACAATTGACACAACATGCAATTGCAGCGATTAAAGATTTAATAGGAATATTTCCTATTTAATTTAGCAAACCTCTTGACATCAGTATATCTTGTAAATATAATCTTATTAAGAATCTTTCCTAATAAGAGATTGACAAAAGTAGGAGGTAACAATCATGGACACGAAAAACAAGTATGAAGGAACACAGACTGAGAAGAATCTTTTGGAAGCTTTTGCCGGAGAGTCACAGGCGAGAAATAAGTATACATATTTCGCTTCAGTTGCAAAAAAACAAGGCTTTGAGCAGATTGCTGCATTATTTTTAAAAACTGCGGAAAATGAAAAAGAGCATGCTAAGCTTTGGTTTAAGGAGCTGAATGGAATCGGTGATACGGCGCAAAATCTTGCCGCAGCGGCAGAAGGCGAAAACTACGAGTGGACTGATATGTACGATGGATTTGCAAAGACCGCAGATGAAGAAGGTTTTCCAGAGCTTGCTAAGCGTTTCCGTATGGTGGCTGCAATAGAAAAGCATCATGAGGAGCGCTACAGAGCACTTCTTCGAAATGTGGAAATGGCAGAAGTATTTGCAAAAAGTGAGATCAAGGTATGGGAATGCCGCAATTGCGGTCATATCGTGGTAGGTGAAAAGGCACCTGCAGCTTGTCCGGCATGCGATCATCCACAGAGTTATTTTGAAATTAATGCCCAAAATTACTAACATATGACCGCTGATGATAGGCTAACGAAAGGCCATGAGATCGATGAGATATTGATGAAAAGCCTATGAAAAGCCGACGAGAAGCCGATGATGAGATATCAATGAGAAGCTGATGAGAAGCTAATGAGAAACAGTCCAATTAGAATCCAATGATAATCCTATGAGAATCCAACGAGAAGCTGATAAAAAGTTGATGATGGGATGTCAATGAGAAGGTGATGAGAAGACAATGAGAAGCTGATGCTGGAATGCCGACGAGAAGCCGGTGAGATGCCGACGAGAAGACGATGAGAAGCCAACGAGAAGCTGATGATGAGATATCAACGAGATGTCATTAAAAAATAATCGATGAAAAAGCACTAACGTGTGCAAGTAGTGAAGTATCATAAGCAAGAGATTTCAAATATGGAGGAATGTTATTATGAAGCAACAGTTTTATCGATGCAGCCATTGCGGCAATATGATAGCCTTTGTCAAAAATTCTGGAGTTCCAGTAGTCTGCTGCGGCGAAAATATGACCATGCTCATTCCAGGCGAGGTTGATGCTTCGGCAGAGAAGCATGTTCCTGTTTATTCACTAGAAGGTAATACTGTCCGTGTTAAGGTGGGTGAGGCGGAGCATCCTATGCTGCCAGAGCATTATATAGAATGGATTTCTGTTCAGACAAAGCATTGTAATCAACGAAAAGAATTATCTCCAGGTGAAAAGCCTGAGGCATGCTTTATAATATGTGATGATGATGAAGTGGAGGCTGTATATGCTTATTGCAATCTCCATGGTTTGTGGAGGGCGTAAACTATGAGAAGTATAACTAAGATTGATCTTCAATATGCACATCGTTTCTATGGTTTTATGGGAGAGGCACAATATCTTCATGGCCATACAGGAACTCTTACCATTGAGGTGGAAGGATCTGTCAATGAAGGCGTAAATATGGTATTTCCTTGCAACGAGATTCAAAAGACTGCATGGGACGTGCTGAGAAACTTTGACCATGCTCTGATCCTGCGTCATGATGATCCTCTTTTGCCTGCAGTTCTCGATGTCTACGAAAAGCAAGGCATCAAGGATGGTCATCCAAACAATAGTATGAAAGGTCCGGCTTTTGAAACCGAGCTTGCAACAGCTTATCCAGACTGCCGTCTTGTGGTGACAAAGGAGACTATGACTGTTGAGGGCATGATAAAGATCGTCTATGATCTTCTAAAGGACAAGCTTAATATAGTCAAGCTGACCTTCACAAGTGGTGTCAATGCAGCATCAGAGGAATATCCTTCTCATTTGGAAATAGACAGCTGCCCATTGTGCGGCATTGCGCTCAATGAAAATGGTATTTGCCCTAAATGCGGATATCGCAAGTGATTAATGAACGTCAGGATTTTCGTAAAAAATTGGGACATCTGCATGATTCATGACATTTAATATGCTGTGAATATAGTGTAAATATGCTGTGGATATGCTGTAAATCTGCTGTGGATATGCTGTAAATCTGCTGTGAATCTGCTGTGAATCTGCTGTGAATCTGCTGTGAATCTGCTGTGAATCTGCCGTAAGCAGAAATTTGTCGATGGCTTTTATTTCTAATCTTCAGTGGCGTGTCTCGCAAGCGAGTATGTCAGTGTTTTGCTGAAGTGCTCTGCTGCAGTGTTCTACTACAGTGTTCTGCTGCAGTGCTCTGCTGCAGTGTTCTGCTGCAGTTTTTCTGCTGAGATTTTTAGGTATTCGGGATATTAATATATACACGCTGCTGGTGCTGCTGAATGTCTAAGCTGTTCATGATATCGAAAATATATTTTTGAAATGTATACCTAAAATGTTGTGGACAGTAATTTTTTAGATATTTGCTCTATGATGCTGCATAATATGATAGAATAGTACAGCAATACAAATAAATGGCATAATAGAATATCACAGCAATCGCCCGCCCTGTTTCGTGCAGACAGGGCGGGCATCAAAATGGAGATGATACCGATGAGTGCAAGAAGAGAAACCAAACAACGCAGACTTGTGCTGCAGGCAGTAAAATCGAGGTCTGACCACCCGACTGCAGAGCAGATATATGAGGATGTCCAT
This sequence comes from Anaerovoracaceae bacterium, assembly GCA_963648085.1. Lineage (GTDB taxonomy): Bacteria > Bacillota > Clostridia > Peptostreptococcales > Anaerovoracaceae > Alangreenwoodia. The sequence continues at coordinate 1,613 of CAVJDC010000123.1, read as the reverse complement.
GCGGCAGACCCGAGAGTAAGCCATGGAACTGTATATCGGAATTTAAACTGTCTGTCAGATGATGGAGAAGTCTATCATGTACGTGTTCCGGGAGCAGATCGATACGACCTGCGAACTGAATCTCATTATCACATGTTCTGTATCAAATGTAAAAAGGTCGTAGATGCACCATATCCGTACAAAGAATCTCTTGATGAAGAAACGACGCAGCAGTCAGGCTTTAAGATTTTACGTCACAGGCTCATTTTTGAAGGTATCTGTCCAGAATGCGCAGACGGTTCAGAATGCGCAGACGGTCCAGAATGCGCAGACGGTTCAGAATGCGCAGACGGTTCAGAATGCGCAGTAGGTTCGGAATGCACAGATGTGAAATGACAGCTGCTTACTATTCTTTTTGTGAAATAAGCCATGCAGTCATATCCTCTAGAGTCTCCTCGATAGGACGGGGCTGATATGAAAAAGCTTTAGTTGCGGCAGCATGACTGAATTTTCCATTTGAGCCAAGAACCGAGACAGAGTATGGAGTAAAGAAAGCAGGCCTGCTTTTTTTAAGGCAATATCGTTCAAAATGCGGTGCGGCGAGCCTGGCTATACTTAATGGTAGTGGAATAGGACGTTTTTTAAGATTTGCTATTTTTCCGGCAATATCAAGCATTTTTTCAATACTTATATAATGTCCAGACAGAATATATCCTTCACTAGCTACTCCATCTTCACTGCAGTCAACTATGCCCGTTGCCACGTCTCGCACGTCAACGAAGTCATATCCGCCTTTTACCGAAAAAGGCATTTTTCCTGCGAGAAAAGCATTTACCATAGTTGTAAAGCTGCCGCCTGCAAGATCTCCAGGCCCGATAATGCCAGATGGAAAGATGACATTAGCCTTTAGTCCCTGTTGTATTGCATCAAAGACCATTTCCGTCGCTGCAGCCTTGCTCTTAGCATATTCTCCATGCACGAGCATCGGCGAAAAATCGCATTGCTCCGTTATAATTCTTCCCTTAGGCTTCTCAGGAATAGCATGAACAGAGCTGACATAAATCATCCTTTCTATATTGTATTCGGAGCACATCAGGATGATATTTCGCGCACCGATGACATTTACCTGGTATAAAATATCTTTTGGGTGAGTTTCGACAGAAACGACACCTGCACAGTGAATCAGACATGTATTTTTGTCAGCACCAGTGAGAAAAAAATGATTTAATGAATTTTTTACACATATGTCTCCTGTCATTACATGAGCTTCTCTTGGAAGCATTTCTGCAAGCGGATCGCCAGGCAGAACCAGTGCATAGACCTGTGCACCGCGACTTACCAATTCTTTAGCAACAGCACGCCCAAGAAATCCTGAAGCACCAGTAATCATATATCTGTCATACATATAAATCACCGCCTTTTTAATTTACACAAGGTGTAAACCTGCTCAAAAATTAATTTATTAGGAAATTATCTTTCACATTACCTTGCAAGCCATATTGCAGACATTTTTGAAAGTTATTTAATAAATCTTTTTTAACAAATCAATTCGCAAGAATTTTCTAACTCATTTCGTAATTTTTTCTGCAAATGAATACGCAAGGATTTAGCAAGTCATCTTGTAAATTTTCTGC
>CAVJDC010000122.1:0-5200 GCA_963648085.1 Anaerovoracaceae bacterium | reverse complement strand
ATCATATGCAGGTGATCAGGGGAGAAGTCTTTTTGTTGTTCCGGGAAATATATCAGTTGTTTCAAGCCTAGGAAGCAACAAGCTTATACAAGATGGAGCATTTCCAATAGCTGTTGTAGATGATATAATTTCAGCTTTAGGAATCATGCTGAAGCCAGATAAGGCGGAAATAAAGGAAGAAATGGGAAGTGATGAAGAGACAATATATAATATCGTATGTCACGAAAGTGAGGTTACGGCGGAGCAGCTTGCCGCAAGGCTGAGAAAGAGTATTCCTGAGATAAATGCTATGGTGAGTATAATGGAAATAAAAGGATTTTTGACGACGTCGATGGGCAAAATTTTTATTGCCAGGTGAAAAAGAATATGTTTATTTTTTTAAGATGGGGGTATCTTAAAATAGATCGTTTTTGAGTTGAATAATGCAGTGCACCAGTTATTCAATCATCTTTTGACAGTCAGCAGTTTGCTATATTGAAATATATAAATTTTGAGAATGCACTTGATTTTTTTCTTCATATATTATATATGTTATTCGCAAGGGTCTTTCATGTGCAGACTATTTGCATATTGCTATAAGAACCAAATACCCTTGTAAATTAAACATTTGAGGAGTTTTTGTTATGAGTGCAGAAAAAACTAAAGCCTCAAGTAAGGCAAAAAAGACTCTGGTGATCGTGGAATCACCTTCAAAGGCCAAGACTATTGCAAAGTTCCTTGGCGCAAGCTATAAGGTTATAGCGTCAGTAGGCCATGTAAGAGATCTTCCAAAGAGCAGACTTGGCATAGATGTTGATAATAATTTTGAGCCAAAATATATCTCTATAAGAGGTAAGGGCGATGTCATAAAGTCTATGAAAAAGGAGGCTAAGGCAGCAAAAAAGATTCTTCTTGCTACTGACCCGGACCGTGAAGGAGAAGCTATTTCTTGGCACATCGCATATCTTCTTGATATTGATGAGGATGCCGTATGTCGTGTGGAATTCAATGAAATTACAAAGGGCGCAGTGAAGGAAGCAGTAAAAAAACCGCGTCAGATAAATTTGGGATTAGTTGATGCGCAGCAAGCAAGAAGGGTGCTAGACAGGCTTGTAGGTTATCAGATAAGTCCGCTTTTGTGGCGCAAAATCAGCCCTGGTCTAAGTGCCGGCAGAGTTCAGTCTGCAGCACTAAAGATTCTTTGTGACAGAGAACGTGAAATCAGGGACTTTAAGCCGGAAGAATATTGGAGTATAGAAGCAGAGCTTAAAAAAGAAAAAAAGAGCTTTATTGCAAAGCTTTTAAGGAAGACAAACTCCAAGAGTAAGCTTAAGATAAGGAACAAAGAAGAAGCAGATCAAATTATTTCTGCACTGGGTGAAGATTATACTGTTTTGTCTGTAATTGAGAAAGAGAAAAAAAGAAAGCCTATGCCGCCTTTTACGACAAGCAGCTTGCAGCAAGAGGCTTCGTCAAAGCTTAATTTTAATCCCAAAAAGACTATGATGGTAGCTCAGCAGCTGTATGAGGGTGTAAATGTAAAGGGCAGAGGCACGACAGGTCTTGTCACATATATCAGAACTGATAGTGTAAGAATATCAGATATTGCAAGAGAAGGCGCAAAAAAGTTTATTGCTGATACTTTCGGTGAAAAATATCTGGGAAGAGGAATATTTTCAAACAAGAAAAAAGAAGTTCAAGATGCCCATGAGGCAATCAGACCAAGTGATATTACGCTTAGACCAGAGGATGTAGAGGACAGTCTTACTAAGGAACAATTCAAGCTTTATAAGCTTATATGGCAGCGTTTTGTGGCAAGTCAGATGTCAGATGCAATTTTCGATTCGGTATCTGCTGATATTGACAACAATGGATATCTTTTCAGAGCAATCGGTTCGAAGAAAAAGTTCGATGGATATCTTAAGGTTTATGACAATTCTACACGTGAAGAAAAAAATAGCATTTTGCCACATCTTGAAAAGGGTGAAACGCTTAAGGGCGATAATGTCAAGGGAAATCAGCACTTCACACAGCCGCCTGCAAGATATTCGGAAGCTGCACTTGTCAAGGAGCTTGAAGACAAGAATATCGGCCGTCCGAGTACTTACGCACCTATCGTAGGCACTCTTACAGAGAGAAGATATGTCAAGCGAGAGAAAAAGATTCTTATTCCTACAGAGCTTGGAATCACTGTTACTGAGCTTATGGAAAAATATTTCAGTGGAATAGTGGATGCAGGTTTTACTGCCGAGATGGAGAATAGACTAGATGATGTAGAACTTAAAAAAATCGATTGGAAGCAAGTCATAAGTGACTTTTATGATCCGTTTGCAAAGGATTTGAAGCATGCTGATGAATCGATAGAGCAAGTTTCTGCTGAAGATGAACTCGTCGGAGAAGATTGTTCCATCTGTGGAAAGCCACTTATCTACAAAAGAGGACGCTTCGGAAGATTTATAGCATGTTCTGGATATCCTATGTGTAAGAATACCAAGACGATTGACTCTAAAGAAGCAGAAAAGCTTGAAGAAAAATGCCCAGAATGCGGAAAACAACTTATATATAAAAATGGTCCTTTTGGGAAGTTTATAGCTTGTTCTGGCTATCCAGAATGCAAATATAAGAAGACTGAACAAAAGAAAATAGGCATAAAATGCCCTTCATGTGGGGAAGAGCTTGTAGAAAAGACTGGAAGAAGCAGAAAAATATTTTATGGATGCAGCGGATATCCTTCTTGCAGCCAAGTTTATTGGTACAAACCTGTAGATAGGAAATGTCCAGACTGTGGAGCTCTTTTAGTGGAAAGAAAAATTCGAAACAAGGATCTTTATGTTTGCTCAAATACAGAATGCAGATATAGTGAGCCTGCTTCATTAGATGCTGAAAAGTAAACTGATAAATTATTGATGGGCAATCTAAAAGCAAACTAGCGGCTGGAATGTGGAATAAGGTCTTGTGTCTGAAATGCAGACAGACGATTGAGATACGGACAGATGTTCGAAATGCTGACTAGCAATTCAAATGCTGACTAACGATCGAAAATTATGATTTTAAAAATACAGGAGGAATTACGTGAGTAATAGTCAATTTCATGCTACTACTATAGTAGCAGTAAAAAAGGGTGATGAGGTATGTATTGGCGGAGATGGCCAGGTGACCATGGGAGAAAGCACCATTATGAAAGCCTCTGCAAAAAAAGTAAGAAAGATTTACAAGAATACAGTTCTTACAGGCTTTGCAGGCTCAGTAGCGGATGCATTTTCTCTTACAGAAATGTTTGAAAAAAAGCTAGAAGAACATTCTGGAAATCTTAAAAGAGCGGCAGTTGCACTTGCACAGCGTTGGAGATCTGATGGAGGTATGAGAAATCTTGAAGCTCTTATGCTTGTTGCTGATAAGGATGAGATTCTTCTAGTTTCTGGAAATGGTGAAGTTATCGTTCCTGACGAGGATTTTGTTGCAATTGGCTCGGGCGGCAATTATGCTTATGCAGCGGCTACTGCATTATATAAGCATACTGATATGAGTGCTGAAGAAATTGTCAGAGAAGCTCTAAGCATTGCATCATCTATTTGTGTATATACTAATTCAAATATTTCTGTTGAGAAGCTTTAGGGGGTTGAAATGGGAAAGTTTTATAATCTTACACCAAAAGAAATCGTTGCTGAGCTTGACAAGTATATTGTAGGTCAGGATAGTGCAAAGAAATCTGTCGCTGTAGCTCTTAGAAACAGACATAGAAGAAATCAGCTTGCCGACGAGATGAGAGAGGAAGTAACGCCTAAGAATATTCTTATGATGGGGCCTACAGGCTGCGGAAAAACTGAAATAGCGCGCCGACTTGCCAAAATCATGGAGGCACCATTTGTAAAGGTCGAAGCTACGAAATTTACTGAAGTTGGATATGTTGGAAGAGATGTGGACTCTATTGTAAGAGACCTCGTAGAGGCTTCTATTAGACTTACAAAGCAAAAAAATATGGAAGAAAAATACAAAGCTGCCGAGGTTCTTGCAGAGGATATAATTGTAGAGGCAATCATTCCAGGAAGCAAGCAAGAACAACAGAATAAGGCACCACAGGCACAGAGTGACAACCCGTTTGCATTCCTGACAAATATCCCGGGAATGTCGCAATATTTTCCTGCTCAAAATCAGCAAAAGCCGCTTTATGATGACAGCAATGAAACTAAGCAGGAAAATGAGACAGAGCTTGCAAGGGAACAGGTTCGCCAGCAGCTTAGAGATGGTCTTCTTGAGGATCAGGTTATAGAGATTGAAGTAATTGATACCAAAGCAAATACTATCGATATTGGTGGAAATGAAAATATGAGCATCAGTATTGGAAGTGTATTTGGTGATATGATGCCTCAAAAGACTAAGAAGAGACGCGTAAAGGTAAAAGAAGCCAGAAAAATACTTAGAGAGCAGGAAGCACAAAATATGCTTGACATGGATGCCATTACTGCTGAAGCTGTGGAAAATGCCGAACAAAATGGCATTGTTTTCATAGATGAAATTGACAAGATTGCTGACAATTCCGAATATGGCAGAGGACCAGGAGTGTCTAGAGAAGGTGTTCAGAGGGATATTCTTCCTATTGTAGAAGGAAGCGTAGTAAATACCAAATATGGTCCTGTAAAGACAGATCATATGCTATTTATCGGTGCTGGCGCTTTCCACGTTTCAAAGCCGACAGACCTTATTCCTGAACTGCAGGGCAGATTCCCGATTAGAGTTGAACTTGAAAATCTGACAAAAGACGCCTTAAGAAGCATCTTGACAGTTCCTAAGAATGCTCTCATAAAGCAGCACAAGATGATGCTCGAAACAGAGGGCGTAAAAGTCGACTTTACAGAGGAAGCTATTGATGAGATAGCCGAAATTGCTTACATTACAAATGAACAGAATGAAAATATCGGAGCTAGAAGACTTCATACCATCATGGAGAAGCTTCTAGAAGATATCTCATTTAATCTTCCAGATCCTGAAATCACAGAAGTTGTTATTGACAAAGCTTATGTAATGGATAAATTTGCAGATAAGCTTAGCGAAGATGATCTTGATAGGTATATTTTATAATATATTGCCTATAACATATTGCCAGATACCCTCGCCTCTGTAGGTTGAGGGTATCATTTCTGACTTTCGACGGCGAGGGCTATTTTTGACTTTCGACGGCGGGGGCTATTTTCGACTTTCGACGGCGGGGGCTATTTTCGAC
>CAVJDC010000121.1:0-5250 GCA_963648085.1 Anaerovoracaceae bacterium | reverse complement strand
GGCCATTTACCTTCTTCTCACAGAGAGCATTATAATAACGCCGTATGATCTCTTGTCTCGAAGCTTCGCAGCAGGCATCATCGTCGATAATGCAATTGCCTGCCATATTTACACCCATATCAGTAGGTGAGCGATAAATAGATTCCCCCGATATCATCTGGAACATTGACTCGAGCACAGGGAAGATTTCGATATCACGATTATAATTTACTGTAGTTTCCTGATAAGCTTCAAGATGGAAAGGATCGATCATATTTAAATCGTTCAGATCAGCAGTGGCAGCTTCGTATGCCAGATTTACTGGATGCTTGAGAGGCAGATTCCAGATAGGGAAGGTTTCAAATTTTGCATATCCAGCATGTATGCCATGCTTGTGCTCGTGAAAGAGCTGGCTTAAGCATGTAGCCATCTTACCGCTGCCAGGTCCTGGAGCCGTAATGATGACAAGCGGTCTCTCAGTTTCTATATAGTCATTGAGTCCAAATCCATCATCAGAGAGAATCTTCTCAACATCGTTTGGATATCCGGAAATCTTATAATGCTTGTAATACTTGATGCCGAGACTATCAAGCCTGTTCATAAAACTGTCTACTGCAGGGTCTGCTACATACTTCGTCAGGCAAACGCTGCCTACCTTGAGACCTATATTCTGAAATTCGTCAATAAGTCTTAGAACCTCTATATCATATGTAATACCATAATCACCACGCACCTTCATGCTTACAATGTCCTCAGCAGAGATAACGATAACTATTTCGGCTTGATCCTTCAGCTTTAAAAGCATTTGAAGCTTTGAATCAGGCTTAAATCCTGGAAGAACTCTTGAAGCGTGATAATCATCAAAAAGCTTGCCGCCTATCTCGAGATAAAGTTTATTATCGAATTTAGAAATACGCTCCAAAATGTGCTGAGACTGCATGGAAACATACTTCTCATTGTCAAATCCGATTTTCATATAGAAGCTCCTTTCACATTAAATCTTTCCCAATTAACATTCCAATCTACAAAAAAATATTATAGCACAGCCTAAGCGGCTGCGCTATCTTTTCGGTCTCATTTTTTAAAAGATTTGGCACGTTACACACTGCAAGTGGCCTATGAATCAGCGGCCTACGAATCAGCGGCCTATGAATCGTCGGAGCCACGCTTTGCGGCAACATGAGGAGGGAATTCTTTTTTTGCATTTGCAGGATTATAATAATCAAATGCTCTTGAATCGATACGTATATCTTTGTCAATCATATCATCTATGGAAAATTTGTAGATTTCCTTGATCACCGGCATAATTTTCACTCCTGATTCTGCAAGACGGTACTCGGTGTGAGTTCTAGCACCAGGTTCATCACTGTCAGGAACGACGACGCGGCATATAAGGCTGTCCTCTTCGAGCTCTCTTAAATTCTGGGCGAGAACCTTACTTGAAATCTGCCCCCAAAACTTTAAGAGTGCATTGAAGCGAATGCTCCCATCAAAATCAATAGCTACCAGAATGTAAGGCTTCCACTTGCCGCCTATCATTCTAAAAAAATGACCATACGGAAAATATGTAAGCTGAGAAGCCATGATGTCACCTCCTTGCAATACACAATGTGTGCAATATTGCAGAATGCGAATAATGCAATGTGTATAAATGCGATTATTGAATAGAACGTATACACAAATGCGAATGCAGAATACAATCACGCTGTCATATGCAGAAAACGAATATTTGGAAAATAATGTAAACAGATGAAATTTGTCAATTATATAAGTTCTGTAAAAAATATTTCCGATAAAGCTCCGCAAATAATAATAATCCGAAATTCCTGCGAAAATATTGTCGCACATAAAACACATATGACAATAATATGTCTAAAAATAATTAGGGTAGTTACTTTGAGGTAACTATTTATTTGTTAAAAAATAGTTGATATTTTCTAGCAAACGATTTATTATTTAGTTAGCCAACAAAGTATTTTTTCTTTGCAGGCATGGATGGCACTTAGGTTATCACATGTATGCGAAACGGATGTTGTATTGTGAGTGTACAGCGAAAGTCTAGCGTACAGATAATTATACTACAGAATTGCCTTGGGTCAAAGATGTGTTATGCATAAACGGAATAGTTTTTGTTTTATGATTTTTATCAGCAAACATCAGGCTATATCTGTTGAAATTGGCAAGCGAAGCCGACAATGATTGACAAGCTTAGCCTGCACAATCGACAACCTTGATTTTCAGCGATTCTGTGCCATATGTTAAGAGCTAAGATGTAGTGCATTAAAATCACATTTTTAGCTGGCTGTATCTTTCGTCGTTTTGACCTGCGGCGTCAGATATCTGTGTATATTCTGCTGTGTTACCAGGCAGTATGTACAGAGGTGCCGACCTGAATCGGCGTCTTCCTGCATATTTACAGAAAGGAAATATGTAATGGATTACGGTAAAAAAAGATGGATTGTATTAATCGTATCTTGTATTATTAATATCTTCATCGGAACGGGCTACGCATGGTCAATGTTCGTAGGCCCACTCAACACACATTTTGAAGCTCTTGGCTTCACAAATGCAATGGCAACGCTCACATGGGCGTTCACTCTAGCAAATTCTATCGGACCTATTCCTATGATCGCAGGCGGTTATATCAACGACACAATCGGACCTAAGTGGTCAGTATTTGTTGGCGGTATCCTCTTTGGCGGCGGCGTATTTATCGGTGGCTGTGCTTCATCTCCTATGATGGTAGTTATCGGATATGGCGTTATCATGGGTCTTGGTATGGGACTTGTTTATGGCTGCACAATCGGCAACTCAATCAAGTTCTTCCCAGACAAGGCAGGTCTGGTAGGTGGCCTTACAACTGCGACTTATGGTCTTGGTTCAGTTATTCTTCCGCTCATTATCAAGAGCATCGTAAACGAAGATACAGTTCTTGGAACTTTCAAGGTTCTCGGCATTATCTATCTGGTAGTTATCTGCATTGGAGCATTCCTGATTACAAAGGCTCCTGTAGGTTACAAGCCTGAAGGATGGAATCCTCCTGCTCTCGCAGCAGGTGCTAAGGCTCCTGAAAGCAAGAATTGGAAGCAGATGCTTGCAGACCCTATCTTCTGGGTTATGATGATCATGATGATGTGTGGTGCATGCATGGGTCTCATGCTGATCTCTAACTGCAAGGGTGTAGTTACATCAGTTGTATTAGGTGGTGCTACAGATGCAGCAGCAGTTTCTGCAGCTGCTACGACAGTTACACTCCTCGCATTATTCAATGCGCTTGGTCGTGTAGGCTGCGGTTGGTTATCAGACAAAATCGGCAGAATAAATACTATATGCATTATGCTTTTTGTAGGCATCGTAGGATTTGTTGTATTACTCATGACAGGTGAAGATCAGCTTGCACTGTTCAGAGTAGGCGTTGCTTGCATTGGTCTCGCATTTGGTGCGTTCATGGGCGTTTATCCAGGATTCTGTGCAGGTCAGTTTGGCGCTGCAAACAATGGTGTAAACTACGGCATCATGTTCGTTGGTTTCTCACTTGCAGGAATTATCGGACCTAAGCTTCTGCTCGCATATGATGCTCCATATCACACAGCTTACATCGTAGCGATCATCCTCGCTGCAGTAGGCATCATTATGTCATTTGTATATAGAGCAATGTCAAAGGCTAAGCAGTAATAGCAAAAAGTATTGTCGGTCATTAACAAAAAATAATAATTGAAGAGTGAGTAGGTCAATCTTAAGTAAGAAAGTGCATTATTATTTTTTGGAGGTATTTTTGTATGGATTATGGTAAAAAAAGATGGGTGACCCTGATCGTTTCCTGTATCATTAACATTATCATTGGTACAGGCTACGCTTGGTCCGTATTTGCTGGCCCTTGGGCCGAAGCTCTTAAAGTAGAAAGTGCCGCACTGGCATTTTCAGTATGTAATGCGGTAGGTTTCATCACTGTTATCTTAGGCGGAAGAATCAATGACGCCTTAGGTCCTAAGTGGGTAATCTTCGTAGGCGGTATAATGTTTGGCGGTGGAGCCTTAGTTGCAGGCTTCTCTCCAAATCTTACATTCCTGATCATTTTCTATGGCGTTGTCTTGGGACTGGGTATGGGTCTCGTTTACAGCTGTACGATCGGGAATACAGTAAAATTTTTCCCTGACAAGAAGGGTATGGCAGGTGGTCTTACAACTGCTACATATGGTCTTGGCTCGGTTATTCTCGCACCTGTTGCAAAGGCAATGGTTGACGGCATGGGAGTAATGTCTACATTTAAAGTATTAGGAATTGTTTATCTTATAGTTATCTGTGTAGGCGCTTTCCTTGTTACAAGATGTCCTGAAGGATATACTCCTGAGGGATGGGTTCCACCAGCTCCTGCTCCAGGTACAAAGAAGGTAGAGGACAAGACTTGGAAGCAGATGCTCGCAGACCCTATTTTCTATGTAATGTTCATAATGATCGTATGCGGTGCATTCCTTGGTCTCATGATGATTTCACAGTGCAGCGCAATAGCTACAAGCATTGGTATCAGTGCTGCTGCTACTGTCGTATCTGTACTGGCATTATGCAATGCCCTTGGCCGTGTGCTCTGTGGTTTCCTCTCAGACAAGCTGGGCAGCGTAAACACACTTACACTTGCACTTTGCATGGCAGTTATCGGCCTTGGCTTGGTTTACTTCGCACTCGGCGCATCTAAGATAGCGGTATTTGTAGTAGGCATATGCTTCGTAGGATTCTGCTTCGGCGCTTATATGGGAGTATATCCAGGATTTACATCAAATCAATTTGGTGTAAAAAACTCAGGCGTGAATTATGGTATCATGTTTATCGGCTTCTCGCTTGCAGGAATAATAGGTCCTATGATCATGACTAAGATGTATGCAGCTTCAGGCAGCTATCAGCCACCAATTCTGGTTGCTCTTGCTCTTGCCGTACTTGGCATCATTCTGACATTCGTTTACAGATCTATGTCAAAGGAAAAGTAACTGTATCAAAAGAAAAAAGTAATCATATCAAAATGAAAGCAATCGAAATGAACGCAAATAAAATGGATGCGATCAAAATGAAAGCAATCAAAATGGGAGCGTCCAAGTGAAAATGGTTACATTGTATATTGCCTGACAGAATAGTATACGGATTGATATACTGAATAATTTGATTTGTTAAAAGTAAGTAATATAAAAATAATGCACTATGACCAAAAAACGCAGGCCGCAAGGTCTGCGTTTTTTATATCTTGAAATGCTAGTCGTTGTCTCGATACCCTCGTACTCC
>CAVJDC010000120.1:0-5263 GCA_963648085.1 Anaerovoracaceae bacterium | reverse complement strand
ACGTAATATAATGAAAATATGGCGAAAATAATAAATATGTGACGAGAAAATGACGAAAATGTGAAAGAAAATCTCACTTTCACGAAACTGCAATTGTATACAATATTTTAAAAAAATAAAGGTTTGAAATTTTCAGACATTGTTATATAATAAACTGAATGATTAAATACTTATTTCACACTTATTAGGAGAGGATTTCAAAGACAATGAGTAAAAAGTATCTATATCTATTTAAAGAGGGTAATGCTGACATGAGAGAGCTTCTCGGAGGCAAGGGCGCAAATCTCGCTGAGATGACGAACCTTGGCATGCCAGTTCCACAGGGTTTCACGATTACTACAGAAGCATGCAACCGTTATTATGAGGACGGTAAGACTATTGCTCCTGAAATCGAAAGCGACATCATAGAATATATGGGAAAGCTTGAAGAAATTAATGGCAAGAAGTTTGGCGATGCAGACAATCCATTGCTCGTTTCAGTACGTTCCGGTGCTAGAGCTTCTATGCCAGGAATGATGGATACTATCCTTAATCTCGGTATCAATGATACTGTAGCAGAAGGAATGATTGCTCTTACGAACAATCCAAGATTCGTTTATGATTCATATAGAAGATTTATCCAGATGTTCTCAGATGTTGTTATGGAGCTTGACAAGAGACCTTTCGAAGCTTACATTGACGAAATCAAGGCAGAAAAGGGTGTCAAGTATGATGCTGATCTTGATGCAGATGACATGAAGAGACTGGTTGAAATCTTCAAGGAACATTATAAGAAGGAAAAGGGTGGGGTGGACTTCCCACAGGATCCTAAGGTTCAGCTTATGGAATCAGTAAAGGCTGTATTCCGTAGTTGGGACAACCCAAGAGCAAATTCTTACAGAAAGATGAATGATATCCCTAGCAGCTGGGGTACAGCTGTAAACGTTCAGACAATGGTATTCGGAAATATGGGCGATGACTCTGGTACAGGTGTTGCATTTACACGTGACCCTGCCACAGGCGAAAAGAGATTATTTGGCGAATTCCTTATGAACGCTCAGGGCGAGGACGTAGTTGCTGGTATCCGTACACCGCAATCTATCGATGAACTGGCAGATGTTATGCCAGAGGTTTATGAACAGTTTAAGGCTATTGCAGAAAAGCTCGAGCTCCATTACAAGGACATGCAGGATATGGAATTTACTATTGAAAATGGCAAGCTCTATATGCTCCAGACACGTAATGGCAAGAGAACAGCTGCTTCTGCACTCAGAATCGCTGTAGCATTGGTTGAAGAGGGTCTTTGCACTAAGGAAGAAGCTATTCTTAAGGTAGAGCCTAAGCAGCTTGATTCAGTTCTTCATCCACAGTTTAATGCTGACGCATTGAAGAAGGCTGAGCCTGTAGCAAACGGTCTCGCAGCATCTCCAGGTGCAGCATGCGGTGCTATTTATTTCACAGCTGACGATGCTAAGGAAGCTGCAGCAAATGGCCCTGTACTTCTCGTAAGACTGGAAACTTCTCCAGAAGATATCGAAGGCATGGCAGCTGCAGAGGGTATACTTACTTGCAGAGGCGGCATGACTTCACATGCTGCAGTAGTTGCCAGAGGCATGGGTACATGCTGTGTCAGCGGATGTGGCGACATTACTATAAATGACGAGGCAAAGACACTTACAGTTGCTGGTCATACTCTTCACGAAGGCGATTTCATGTCGATTGATGGCTCTACAGGCAACGTATATATTGGCAAGATTCCTACTGAACCTGCCCAGATCTCAGGTGACTTTGAGATTGTTATGGGATGGGCTGATGAAGTAAGAAAGCTCAAGGTTCGTACAAATGCCGACAACGAACCAGATGCTGCTCGTGCTATCGAGCTTGGTGCTGAGGGTATCGGCCTGACAAGAACAGAGCATATGTTCTTTGAAGAGGACAGAATCCCTGCAGTACGTGAGATGATCGTAGCAAGCACTGTTGAACAGAGAGAAAAAGCTCTCGCTAAGCTCCTGCCTATGCAGAGAGGCGATTTTGAAAAGATTTATAAGGTTATGGGAGACAGACCTGTTACAGTTCGTCTCTTAGATCCACCTCTTCACGAATTCCTTCCTAAGGAAGACGAAGATATAGCAGATCTTGCAAAGACTATGGGACTTAGCTTCGAAGACTTAAAGAATACAGTTATGAAACTGCAGGAAGTAAATCCTATGATGGGTCACAGAGGCTGCAGACTTGCTGTCACATATCCTGAAATCGCTGCTATGCAGGCTAGAGCTATCATCGAAGCAGCTATCAAGGTGAATTCTGAGACTGACTTCAATATCGTACCGGAGATCATGATTCCACTCACAGGCGAGATAAAGGAACTCAAGTATGTCAAGGATGTAGTTGTAGCTACAGCTGACAAGGTAATCGCTGAAGCAGGCGTAGAGCTCAAATATCTCGTAGGTACTATGATCGAAATTCCTCGTGCTGCCCTTACAGCAGACGAAATTGCTAAGGAAGCAGAATTCTTCAGCTTCGGTACAAATGACCTTACTCAGATGACATTTGGCTTCAGCCGTGATGATGCGGGCAAGTTCCTGCCAGAATATTATGACAAGAAGATCTTCGAAAATGATCCATTTGCTAAATTTGACCAGCACGGAGTTGGAAAGCTTGTCGAAATGGCAGTTAAGCTTGGCAAGGCTCAGAGACCTGACATCCACCTTGGTGTATGCGGCGAGCACGGCGGCGATCCTGCATCTGTAGAATTCTTCCACAGAACAGGTCTCGACTATGTATCATGCTCACCATTCAGAGTTCCTATCGCAAGACTTGCTGCAGCACATGCTCAGATCAAGTATCCTAGATAGTATTGGTTATTGGTGCAATATAGGATTCAAACATAATATAGCAGGAGAATCGCCTCAAAATTGCGATTATTAGAAGCTATACGGACCATTGATAAATTTAAAAATGTCAGTGGTCCGTTTTTTTTCAAGAAGCGAGAAGTGAAGGGCAAACTTTTCCGAAATGTGAGAAGCGATGGGCAAAATCTTTTGAGATGAGAGAAGTGAGTGGCGAAACTTTTTGAGATGAGAGAAGTGAGTGGCAAACATTTTCGAGAAGCGAGAAGTAAAAAACAAATTGCTTTGAAATGATTGTGAGGGTATGCAGGATGCATAATTAAAGACATTGATTGCATAAGGGAAGATATTAGTTGCATAAAGGGAGATGTTAATAATGGTCACAGAATTGATGAAAGACATTTACAGAATAGAGGTTCCTCTTCCAAACAATCCGATGAAACTTTTAAATTCATATTTCATCAGAGGTAGGGACAGAAATCTTATCATAGATACTGGATTTAACAGACCAGAGTGCAGGGAGGCACTTATGGGTGCGATAGATGAGCTTCATGCTGATTTTGACAGCACAGATTTCTTTCTTACGCACCTTCATGCTGACCACAGCGGACTTTTATTTGCGGTGAAGACGGAAAAAAATATTGCTTATGCTGAGAAGCGCGAAGCGGCTGTAGTAAATAGACTTCATGACGACACTTATTGGGCGCATATTTTTGAAGAGTTTAGAAAAGCGGGTTTGAAGCTTTCAAAGGAAATGGCGATCAGCACACACCCTGGAGTCATGTGGCGACCTGAGGGACAAGTCGATTTCACGCATATCACAGATGGTCAAATTCTTAAAATAGGTGATTACAATCTAAGATGTATCGTTACATCGGGTCATTCTCCAGGTCACACATGCCTATTTGATGATGAAAAGGGTATATTATTTGCTGGGGATATGATTCTTGGTGATATCACGCCGAATCTTTGCTACGAGCTTTATCTTGATGATCCTTTGACAGATTATGTAAACAGCCTGAAAATCGTTGAAAAACTTGATATAAAAAAGATTTTCGTTGGACATCGGAATATGTTGGAAGACGTTTATGGAAGAATACATTCTCTGAGAGTGCATCATACGAAACGATGTGCTGAAGCTTTGCAGGCACTAAAAAAATATGGTCCCCTCACGTCATGGCAGGCAGCAGAATTTATGACGTGGGATATCGATGCGAAAAACTGGGAAGCATTTCCACCTTCTCAAAAGTGGTTTGCTACTGGCGAGGCTGATGCACATATGATCTTCCTTTATCATAATGGAAAGGTCAGAATGCATTATGATGATGATGGTGTCAAGATTTATGAGCTTGTTGACGATAATATTGACGGGCTGATATTGGACTAATTTTTGCCAGATGTTCGTCTGATAAGGTGCTGAGTGACTGGTATTGGGCGGATATTTGCCTGATATTATAATGTAAGCTGAGTATGGTTTTTGGGGTATAAGACTAAATGTTCGGATATGTGACTATAAATAAACCGGAGATAAAATTTAAGGATTATGACAGGTATCGTTCGTATTATTGCGGGATGTGCAGGGAGCTTAAGAAAAAATATGGGACGTCTGGGCGTATTACGCTCGGATATGATATGACATTTCTTATAATTCTCTTGTCAGGTCTATATGACACTGATACAAAGACGCAAAATAAAAGATGCATTCTTCATCCGTTCAAGCGCCACATGGAGCGTACAAACGAATTTACGGCATATGCTGCGGATATGAATCTTCTCATGTTCTATTATCACTGTTTGGACGATGCAAAGGACGAGAAGAAGATTGTGGCGAAGTTATATAGCATGATTGTTTCACGTAAGGTCAGGAGAATTACTCTGAAATATCCTGAAAAGGTGAAAAATATTGAAGAGTTGATGAATTTACTTGACGAGAGTGAAAATAATGCAGATAATATAGAGAATCCCGACGCTGCAGCGGGTATATTTGGCAAAATTCTCGCCGAAATATTTGCATATAGGGATGACGTCTGGGAGGAAAGGCTAAGACGCATAGGCTTTTATCTTGGCAAATTTATATATTTGTTGGATTCGTATGAAGATATTGAAGATGATATCAAGCGAAACTTGTTCAATCCATTTGAGCCATATTATGGCAAAGATGATTTTGATGACATTTGCGGAGGTATGCTGAAAATGATGATTTCTGAGTGTGCAAAGACGTTTGAGGAGCTTCCTATAGAAGATAATATTGAAATTCTCAGAAATATTCTTTATGCCGGAGTCTGGTCTGGATATGAGAGAACGATTCTTAGAAGAAAGGATAAAAATAATGAAAAATCCATATGACGTGCTGGGTGTGAATTCGAACGCATCTGATGATGAGATTAAAAAGGCATACAGACAGCTTTGCAGGAAGTACCATCCAGATGCAAATG
>CAVJDC010000119.1:0-5289 GCA_963648085.1 Anaerovoracaceae bacterium | reverse complement strand
CTTCCATGTTTCCGCGCTTCCACGTGTCCGTGCTTCCGCGCTTCCATGTCTCCGTGCTTTCGCGTTTTCGCTCTTCCACGCTTCCATGTTTCCATGTTTCCGTGCTTCCATGTGTCCGTGCTTCCACTCTTCCACGCTTCCATGTTTCCGCGCTTCCACGCTTCCATGCTTCCATGCTTCCGCGCTTCCATGTTTCCGCGCTTCCACACCATGACTTTCATACACCAGCTTCAAATTATCTTTCACTCGCTTTTTCTAAGTTGTTATGTTATACTCATTTAGTAATTATTTTTGCGGAGGCACTATATGAGAACTATATTATGTTTCGGCTATCTGATTTTTGCACTCATCGGCTACATCCCAGCCATGCTAAAATGCAGCAGTCTTAAACGACGCGGTATGGATGAAGAGATGCATCGCATAGCAGATGTCCGTATAAAAAAATTTGCTCAAGGAGCCCTAAGGGCTGCAGGTGTTACAGTTGACGTCTACGGTGAAGAGAATATCGGCAGCGTTCCTGCTGTATATATTCCAAACCATCAGAGCAACTGGGACGTAGCTGTCCTTCTTGCCTACCTTGACAAGCCTTATGGCTTTATATCCAAAGATGCTATATCAAAGATTCCTCTCGTGCGCACATGGATGAGCTTCATGGAATGCGTCTTTATTGATAGATCAAACACTCGCGAAGCTGTACGCGCTGTTTCTGGCGCTGCATCACGCATCACTGAAGGCGGTTCGATAATCATTTTCCCTGAAGGCACCCGCAGCAAATGCGAAAATATAGGAGAATTCAAGGGCGGCGCTTTCAAATCAGCTATCAAGTATGACGCACCCCTTATCCCTGTATCCATCGACGGAACATATCGCATAATGGAAGGAAACAAAGGCAGCAGAATTCATCCTGCTCACGTCATACTTACATTTTTACCTCCTGTACAGACAGCAGGCTTAGAGAGAGAAAATCTCAAGACTCTTCCTGATGAAATAAGTCAAATGATTTCCGATGCGCGTCACGACAGTCGGATAAAGCTTAAGCGTGCTCTCACAGACACCAGCGAGCAGACGCAGATATAACTTTCTCGCAGCAATCAAGATTTTATACCAACAGCCGGGCCGTATACTGCGACCCGGCTGTTTTCGTATTTCATTCCACCGCTATTCTTTTTCTTTCAGCTCAAATAAACAGAAATGTGTTCTGTTGTCCTTGTAATCTTCAATATTTTCGTCAATAAGAGTCAATCCAAACATCTCTCCGGCATTTTTTCTGCACAATACAGCATATTCGTCCCCATAAATACCTTCAGACAAGTCCTTCGCCGCCTTTCCAGTATCTTCCACCTCAATACTCTTAAGCTGAGGATAATTGTAACGAATATGATTTTCGCACTGCTTGATAGCCAGGATATGTGACGCTACAAACTTTAAATCTTCATTATTTATATCTGGATTCTTTTTATAGAGACAATGGTGAATATTCATCGTCGTCTCGCCCTTTATGAGCAGTTCTACGCCATTTGTCGCAAAAAAAGTCTCAAGAACCATTCCGGCCGCGCTATTATACACAGCACATACACCATAGTCAGTCTCACCTGTCTTCATAGATTTTATAACATGAGGTGAATCAACAAGCGGAACATATTCTACATCGCGAAGCCCGAGCTTCTCGACAAGATCCTTAGCCGCCTGCTGAGCATTTGATCCTTCAATTCCCTGATAACCAATTTTTATCATATTTTTTTCCTCATCTTTCTATCTGTCATCTAGTCTATATCGCAGCCTATCGTCACTTGACCTGCATTGCAATTAGCCTGCCTCGTGTCACTTAATCTGCATTGCGATTTGCCTGCCTCGTGTCACTTAATCTGCATTGCAATTTGCCTGCCTCGTGTCACTTAATCTGCTTGCGATTTGCCTGCCTCGTGTCACTTAATCTGCATTGCAATTTGCCTGCCTCGTGTCACTTAATCTGCTTGCGATTTGCCTGCCTCGTGTCACTTAATCTGCATTGCAATTTGCCTGCCTCGTGTCACTTAATCTGCATTGCGATTTGCCCGTCTCGTGTCACTTAATCTGCATTGCAATTTGCCTGCCTCGTGTCACTTAATCTGCTTGCGATTTGCCTGCCTCGTGTCACTTAATCTGCATTGCAATTTGCCTGCCTCGTGTCACTTAATCTGCATTGCGATTTGCCCGTCTCGTGTCCTTACCGCAATTTATCGTCACTTGACCTGCATCACATTTCATCTGTCAATCAATCTACAGAGTGACTTATCCGTTCCCTTCGCCGATCAATTTCTTAAAATAAGGATATACTCTATATATAAAGCTCTTATGTATACTGCAATTTCCTCTGCCTATAGTAAAAGCCTCCTCGTGCATAAGACCTGTGCGAATTGCTGGCGTCACTGTAATGATTTTTCTCCTCTTGCTCACAAGATCCATAAACTCGTCAAGATCAACAGATACCATATATATCACTTCTTTTCCTGGCTTGAATGGCGGATCATTCATCTCATAAGCATACATATATGCCATTTCACAATCGTTGCCAACCTTTTCTCTAAATGTGCCTATATACAAAAGCTTTTTTTTGTCTAATTCCAGTCCAGTTTCCTCAAAGGTTTCTCTTACTGCAGCTTCCTCTGGAGTCTCCCCTGCTGAGACATGTCCTCCAGCGGTGATATCATATCTTCCCGGATGACTTTTTTTCTCAAAAGAGCGACGCTGAAGATAGATCGTGATTGAATTGGAATTTTCATTTCGGCAAAATATCCAGCATTGTACGACTTTATGCCACATTCTGCGGCGATGAACATAAGAGCGCGGATATACACCGATATAATTCATCTGAGCATCGTAAGCATCGATCATCTCAGGTGCTCTTTTTTTCTTCTTGCCCATGAAAATTCTCCTCCCTTCACTTTTCTTTTTATAATATAATACCAGTTACTTCCTGCCTCTATAGTGAGTATCACATTTTTATCCAAATATACAACATGCAGCCGCTTTGCATATTCTGAATTATACAGAATATGCAGCGGCTGCTCTTTCTTGTAGTCACGATGTCAGCGATTGTCCTTCTCTATGATATCAGATCGACGCTGACG
Organism: Anaerovoracaceae bacterium; assembly: GCA_963648085.1. Taxonomy (GTDB): domain Bacteria; phylum Bacillota; class Clostridia; order Peptostreptococcales; family Anaerovoracaceae; genus Alangreenwoodia. The sequence goes on along the minus strand of CAVJDC010000119.1, from coordinate 2,179 downwards.
CTTAGCTATTTGAATTTATTGAAAAAGTTTACTATACCTTCGCAGTCCGCACGTGCAAATTCATCTCTGTATGTATCACTTTTCAGTTTATCACATTCTTCCTTATTTGTGAAGAATGCATGCTCTATAAGTACTGCTGGCATCTCAGTATTTTTTATAACATAAAAGTTTGCAGTCTTGCTTCCTCTGTCATTGAGTCCCAGCGAAGAAGCCTTTGTGGATGCTTCTATACATTTCGCTGCAATCTCAGAGACTCCGCCCGTTTTATAGGAATATACTTCCCATCCCTTTGCATTGTTCCAGTTTTTTCCATCTCCACTGGCATTTGCATGAATGCTGACAAATAAATCGACATTTCCTGCATTGTTCGCAATCGCGACACGATTTGCAAGAGATGGATCTGTCTTATCATCAAAAGCAACTGTCATAATGCAGCTGATTCCCCGCTGCTGTAAAAGAGCCTTTAGCTTGTAAGCAACCACACGGTTAAATTCATACTCTCTAAGAGACCCATCGGGACTTCTCTTTCCACCTGTAGTATATCCATGACCTGGATCAATTGCTACTACCAGCTGTCCGTCTGCGTAAGGATTGTAATGTTCCACAGTATCATCCTTATATGTCCCCTGAACTGTAGCAGTTATAGTCCCTGTAAGACCAGAGGCATCTGTAGATGTTCCTGTTCCGGTTCCCGTGCCTGTTCCAATTCCTGTTCCTGTGCCAGTTCCTGTTCCGGTGCCAGTGCCTGTTCCAGTGCCTGTGCCTGTTCCAGTGCCTGTTCCAGTGCCAGTGCCTGTTCCATCGCCAGGCTGTGGGTCTTCCATCACGCCTGTACCAGACGATTTGTATGTTTCAGGGAATGCGACGATCATAGTCTTTCCATCATCACTGTACTTTACTAGTGGTGCACATGCGCTCTTAAGATCCACAACAATACGAACCTTCACAGATTTCTCGTCATAATTTGTCCTGATAGCAGAAACATATGAGTCTATACCATCAAGAGTAATCTTTGAAGACACACTGCTCCCCTTGTAGAGATTAGAAAAATCCATATAATATCTGTCAGGTCCCGTAAGCGTATGTCCGACGATTCCCAGATTCTGCAGCGATATGTCTGCTGTAATATTTACGAAAGTGTAGGAAATGCCAACGGAAGACTGCTCATCCGACCATGATTGATTTTTCTCAATCTTTACCGATGAAATCGTACCCTTGACAGTGTCCACTGTCGCTGTCCTCGAAGACGAGACCCATCCGACCTTGTAGCCAAAAGCCTCTGCAATAAATCTTAGTGGAACCATAGTTCTGCCTCCACCGTTCATATCAACCGTCACTATCTCAGGTGCAACGCTAAGAGCTTTACTTTCACCATTTACAGTAGCTGTCATCGATCCTATCCTTACGACTATGGTCTTTGTGCCATTTACAATCGTTGCCGTCTTAGATGCTTGATCCCACGACGAAGTTCCTCCAAGATAATTTGAAATAACTGCTATAGGTACCATAGTACTATTGTTCTTTACATAAGGTGATGCATCAGAGCTGATATTTTTCCCATCTATCCTAATAGAGCATGTCGATGCATCAGCAATACTTGCAACACTTGCAAATGCTGAAATCATAACGATTATCGTCACGACAGCACATATTTTTTTAAAAATTCTATTTGCCTCCATTCTAAAACCCCCTTTACAAACTTATGTAAAAAATATTATCATATAACATGTGGTTGTACTATAATGTTCACCAAGCTGTAACATAAAAAAAATAATTATCTATGTGCAGGTAATGGCCTGTTTTTATCTCTTATAAGTGCTGAAATACCAATATTTTTTCAGCATCGCTGCAAAAGCATTGAAGCTGGCGCTATGATATAATGACGCATCAGATATTACAAGCCCATTACCTTTAGATGATGGGTAGTTGACGACGATTGATTCACTCGCCAAGAGAATTTAATCATAAAAAAGAAGGACAATTTATGAGTAAAAATAAAAATCGAAGCTTTTCTGATTCACGCGATATGGCAAAATCCGGTAAGAATGCCGGTGGTTCAAATATGAATAAAGCCTCGAGCCAACAAAATCAAGGCAATGGCAAAAGAAAAGCAAACCAGGAAAATAATCCCGACAGTTACAATTCTAATAAAGCGCCTGTCAACCGTAAGCCGGACAGA
>CAVJDC010000118.1:0-5293 GCA_963648085.1 Anaerovoracaceae bacterium | reverse complement strand
CATTATTATAAAACTCGAGCCAAAGCGGGTACGTGCGGCATTCGGATACTCTCTCGCATGGTTCTGCTCCGCACTCGAGGCAAGCAACTGGAGCAAGATCACCTTCCGTCATGCGAAGGATGTCTCCTATTTTACAATCATCGGGCGATATCAGGAGTCGATATCCGCCACCTTTTCCTTGCAAGCCCTCAATGATTCCATTTTTTGATAGTATCGGTGTGATGCGTTCCAGATATTTTAAGGAAATCCCTTGCCTTGCAGCAATATCTTTCATCGGAATATATCCGCTTTCTTTATGCTCCGCAAGGTCTATCAAGACACGAAGCGCATATCGTCCTCTTGTAGAAATCATCATGTTTTTGTCACCTCACTTTTGTATAATTATACCACAAATGCGGTGGGTAAGTGAAGGCATTTAAACCTCGTCTGCACTGTGACTGCATTCTTCACAATCTGCAAATCGACTTTTATCATATTCGATGCCATTTTGTTCATAATAATCCAGAAGTGCCTTCTTAATAGCCTCCTCCGCAAGTACTGAGCAGTGCAGCTTGTGTGCCGGCAGGCCGTCGAGTGCCTCTGCAACTGCTTTATTTGTAAGTTCAAGAGCTTCGCTTACAGCCTTTCCCTTGATAAGCTCTGTCGCCATTGAGCTTGATGCGATTGCGGAGCCGCATCCAAATGTCTCAAATTTTACATCTTCTATGATATCATTCTCTATCTTGAGATAAATCTTCATGATATCACCGCATTTTGCATTTCCAACCTCACCGATGCCGTCTGCATCCTCGATCACGCCGACATTTCGCGGATTGCGGAAATGGTCCATTACTTTATCACTATACAAAGCCATATTTATAACCTCACTTTATGATTAAATCCTTCTTAATTCTGTGGTTAAGTCCTTTTTAATTCTGCGATTTAGTCCTTCTTAATTTTGTAATTAAATCCTTCTTAATCTTACGGTCAACCCCTTTTTAATTCTGCGGTTAAGTCCTTCTTAATTTTACGATCAACCCCTTTTTAATTCTGCGGTTAAATCCTTCTTAATTTTACGGTCAATCACTTTTTAATTCTGCGGTTAAGTCCTTCTTAATTTTACGATCAACCCCTTTTTTATTCTGCGATTAAACCCTTTTTATTTTATGATAAATTCTTTCTTTCCGCTTACGAGATCACGCCATATCGGTGATATACTCCTAAGATACGTGACAACATCTTCAACTGCCTTGATAGTATATTCAATTTCATCTTCTGTGATATCTTCGGACAGTGACAGCCTAAGTGAGCCATGTGCTATATCGTGAACTCTGCCGATAGCAAGAAGTACATGACTAGGATCAAGCGAACCAGATGTACATGCCGAGCCAGAGGATGCACAGATGCCTTTGTCATCAAGAAGAAGAAGCAATGACTCTCCTTCGATTCCCTCAAAGCAAAAATTTACATTTCCTGGAAGTCTTTGCGACGCATCGCCATTTAGTACGGAATGCGGTATATTGGACAGCCCTGAGATTAGCTTGTCTCTTAAAGCTGTGACTTTTGATATATTTGTATCGATGCTTTCGCATGCTTCCTCAAGAGCAGCTGCCATTGCCATAATAGCTGGGATATTTTCTGTACCTGCACGCTTGCCCCTTTCCTGCGCACCGCCCTCTATCAATGTTGAAATTGGAATTCCTTTTCTCACATATAGTGCTCCGATCCCCTTCGGACCATGAAATTTGTGAGCAGAAAGTGAGAGCATATCTATATTTTGTTCCTTTACATCGATATGGAGGTGGCCTGCCGCCTGGACAGCATCTGTGTGGAACAATACTCCTCTTGATCTGCAGATTTCGCCAATTTCCTTTATCGGCTGAATCGTTCCTATTTCATTATTTGCATACATTACAGTGACGAGACATGTCTCATCATTGATAGCTTCTTCTACCTGTTTTGGCAGGATAAGTCCATTTTCGTGAACATCAAGAAGTGTAATCTCAAATCCCTCTTTTCTCAGCTTCTCTAAGGTATGAAGTACTGCATGATGCTCAAATGCTGTGGAAATAATATGCTTCCTGCCTTTTTTTGCTCCAATTTTGGCTGCGGAAATGATTGCTTGATTGTCTGCTTCGCTTCCGCCGGAGGTAAATGTGATTTCTCTCGCATCGCAGCCAAGACACTTTGCAACTCGATTTCTAGCGTCTTCAAGTGCTTCTGCAGCCTCCTGTCCTACCGAATGCAGGCTTGATGGATTGCCATAAACTGTTTCCATATATGGCAGCATAGCATCTATCGCTGTTTTGCTCATTTTGGTTGTTGCGGCATTGTCTAGATAAATTTTCATGTTTATTCTCCTAAAATCTGACTGTTTGCAGAGCATCTTAAGTGCCTGCTGCATTCAGAAAATCTCTCACATTTCGTATATTCCATACTTTGGCAGCTGCCTTTAGCTTCGCACGTGGTCAGCCGATATGTCTTAAAGCTTTGGCAGCTGCCTTTGGTTCCGCACGTGGTCAGCTAGATATGTCTTAAAGCTTTGGCAGCTGCCTCTGGTTTCGCACGTGGTCAGCTAGATATGTCTTAAAGCTTTGGCAGCTGCCTTTAGCTTCGCACGTGGCCAGCCGATATATTATGCCTCAAAAAGCGGTGTTGACAAATATCTGTCGCCAGTGTCTGGAAGCAGTGCTGCGATTGTTTTTCCTTCATTTTCAGGTCTCTTTGCAAGCTCAATAGCCGCAAATAATGCTGCACCTGACGAAATTCCTACCAGTACGCCTTCGCTCCTGCCGATCAGTCTTCCTGTATCGAAGGCGTCTTCATTTGACACAGTGATAATTTCATCATAAATATCAGTATTTAGCACGTCAGGTACAAATCCGGCACCGATGCCCTGGATTTTATGTGATCCTGCTACTCCTGTAGAAAGTACGGCAGATGAGGCTGGCTCTACAGCAACAATCTTAATGTCTGGATTTTGTGATTTGAGATATTCGCCTACACCGGTAATCGTGCCGCCAGTGCCAACTCCTGCTACGAAAATATCAAGCTTGCCGTCAGTGTCCTCATATATCTCTGGACCAGTGCTTTCTCTGTGTGCCTTTGGATTGGCTGGGTTTACAAATTGACCTGGAATAAAGCTGCCTGGTATCTCTTTTGCAAGTTCCTCAGCCTTTGCGATAGCTCCCTTCATTCCTTTTGCTCCATCTGTCAGCACAAGCTCAGCTCCATAAGCCTTCATAAGCTGTCTGCGCTCTACAGACATAGTCTCTGGCATAGTGATAATGATCCTGTATCCTCGCGCTGCTGCAACAGATGCGAGACCGATTCCAGTATTTCCTGATGTAGGCTCGATGATTACCGACCCAGCCTTAAGCTTGCCGGACGCTTCTGCTTCATCTAAAATAGCCTTTGCAATACGGTCCTTTACAGAACCTGCCGGATTGAAATATTCCAGCTTTGCGACTATCTTAGCCTTCAGGTCCAATTTCTTCTCAATATGTGTAAGCTCCAATAGTGGTGTCTTACCGATAAGTTGATCTGCCGATGTATATATATTTGCCATTTTCATTACCTCCGAATTTTCTCCGCATTATTTTGAAAGACATGAATTGTTTCAAAACATTTTTTAATAATTTCCGAATTATTTTAACTTTTTAATTATTTCCGAATCACTTCCGAATCATCTTCTAATCACTTCCGAATCTTTCCCGAATCACTTCCGAATCTTTTCCGAATTATCTTCGAATCTTTTCCGAATTATCTTCGAATCACTTCCGAATCTTTTCCGAATTATCTTCGAATCACATCCGAATTATCTTTGAATCATTCTAAAATCATCTTCGAGCATCTTTCAAAAGCTTTTATTTTTTTATCATTTCACGATCATTTCAATGCATCAAAGCCATTTTTCAATTACTTTACTGAGTCAAAGCCATTTTCTAAATCTGCAATGATGTCATCTATATGTTCTGTTCCGATCGAAAGACGAATCGTATTTGGTTTTATGCCCTGATCTGCAAGTTCTTCTGCTGACAGCTGGCTGTGTGTCGTAGTTGCAGGATGAATGACAAGGCTCTTTACATCGGCTACATTTGCAAGTAGTGAAAATATCTTGAGGTTGTCAATAAACTTGTGTGCTTCTGCCTGTCCTCCCTTAATCTCAAATGTAAAGATTGATGCGCCGCCATTTGGGAAATATCTCTTATACAACTCATGATCAGGATGGTCAGGAAGAGATGGATGATTTACATTTTCCACCTGCGGATGATTTGTAAGGAATTCCACTACCTTCTTGGTATTTTCTGCATGGCGCTCTAGACGAAGTGACAGAGTCTCAATGCCTTGTAAAAGAAGGAATGCTGCGAATGGGGAAATAGTTGCACCTGTGTCACGAAGAAGCACTGCACGGATATAAGTTACAAAAGCTGCCGCTCCCACTGCTTCCGTGAAAGAAATTCCATGATAGCTTGGATTTGGCTGGGAAATAGCAGGATATTTGCCGCTTGCTGCCCAATCAAACTTACCCGAATCAACTATCACGCCTCCAAGCGTCGTGCCATGACCACCGAGGAATTTTGTAGCTGAATGAACAACTATATCTGCGCCATGCTCAATCGGACGAATGAGATATGGTGTGCCAAAGGTATTGTCTACTACAAGCGGAATGCCATGCTTGTGTGCAAGATCTGCAAGTGCATCGATATCTGGAATATCGCTGTTTGGATTTCCAAGCGTCTCGATATAAATAGCTCTTGTGTCTTCCTTGATAGCAGCTTCTACTTCAGCAAGATCATGAATATTTACAAAGCTTGCCGTGATGCCAAAGCCTGGAAGAGTGTGTGCCAATAGATTGTAGCTGCCGCCATAAATCGTCTTTTGTGCTACAAAATGACCTCCGTTTTGGCCGAGTGCCTCTAGAGTATATGTGATCGCTGCCGCGCCTGATGCAAGAGCAAGAGCCGCCACGCCACCTTCAAGAGCTGCTACACGCTGTTCTAGGACGTCCTGTGTGGAATTCGTAAGTCTTCCATATATATTTCCTGCGTCTGCAAGGCCGAAGCGTGCAGCTGCATGCTCGCAATTGTGGAATACATAAGAAGTAGTTGCATAAATAGGTACTGCACGTGCGTCAGTTGCTGGATCTGGATTTTCCTGTCCTACGTGGAGCTGTAATGTTTCAAATTTATAATTAGACATAGTCGTTATTTCCTTTCTTTTCGTTGTCGAATGTATTTGATATAATCATGTACTGATTGCTTGGCATCATTTTTTGCTGATGCCAGCTGATTTCTCAGTATCATTTCTTACT
>CAVJDC010000117.1:0-5356 GCA_963648085.1 Anaerovoracaceae bacterium | reverse complement strand
ACCTTAAACAATATGTGAGTGCAAAGGATCCAAATACGCACATGAATCTGACAAATCTGATAAAGGTAAATAAAGTCACAAAATATATAGAAGAGACAGGTGAATTTGTTAAGACAGAATTCTCAACAGATACAGCAGGCACATACAAGGTTCAATATAAAGTAAAAGATAAATACAGTGGTACAGCATACAAAACCATTGAAATCAAAGTCGTAGACAGCAGCAGTGATATCATTGATGATTCAGATACAGAGCTCGTGATGTAGGCTTTGTGCAGATATATTGTATACTTGTTATTTTCGCATTGAATTGTAAGATGAAATGCACTAAAATCTTGTATCAAATGACATTTGCAATACATATACGAGGAGGCATATATATGAAAGAATTCAAAATTTCACATCTGGTTAAATCAGAGGATCTCAATCATCACGGTACATTGTTTGCAGGCAGAACCGCAGAGTGGCTCGTAGAGGCGGGATTTATTACAGCGGCCGCTGAACATGGCAGGCCTCAGGACATTCTATGTGTGAATGTTCACGGGTTCACATTCAAAAAACCTGTGCAAAAGGGAGATATTCTTACCATATACGGTCGCATAGTAAAGACAGGAACAACAAGCCTCATGGTGCATGTAAAAGCCTGCTGCGAAATAGAGGGAGGACAAAATGTTGAAGGATTTATAACATTTGTATGCGTAGAGCCTGATACCAAGAAAAAAAGAGCACATGGCATAGTGCTTGATGAGCCTGAAAATGATGCAGAACGTATTCTCAGAGAACGTGCGCTTGAAGTAATATAGAACTTTTTTCGTTTTGCCAAAAATATAGTTTTTTATTAGGCAGTATGATATAATCTAAAATTGGTGCAAAGCAGATTTGCCGGCATAAGCATGATTCATAGTGCTGACTGACACAGTATGGGCAGCACTTTAGATATAATTTTTAGGAGGATATATGAACAAATTTGAAGGAAGCAGCAAATATATAGCTGGAGAAGAACTTTTGAATTCAGTAAACGTTGCAATGGCATTGCAAAAGCCTTTACTTATCAAAGGAGAGCCAGGTACTGGTAAAACAATGCTTGCAGAGGCGATAGCAGAGTCACTTGATATGGAACTGATTATCTGGAGTATCAAATCAACTACCAAGGCGCAGGATGGTCTGTATCTTTATGATACAGTTCAGAGGCTTTATGACAGCCAGTTTGGCGAGGGTAATGTTGCAGATATCAAACAGTATATCAGATTAGGTAAATTAGGCGAGGCTTTTACATCAGAGAAGCAATGCGTATTACTGATAGATGAAATTGATAAGGCTGACCTTGAATTCCCGAATGACCTTTTGTGGGAACTTGACAAGATGGAATTCTATATCAATGAAACAAAAGAAACCATCAAAACAAAGACAAGACCTATCGTTATTATCACATCAAATGCAGAGAAGGAGCTTCCGGATGCATTTTTAAGAAGATGCATATTCCACTATATCGAATTCCCTGACAGAGATAAGATGACAGAAATCATTCATGCTCATTATGGTGATATAGACAAGAAGCTTGTTGAGCAGGCTATGGAGGCCTTCTATTCATTAAGAGAAATGAAGGAGCTCCAGAAAAAGCCATCAACATCAGAGCTTTTAGACTGGATACAGGCCCTTATGATTAGCGGAATTGACATTAAAACTATAGTGGATGAAATCCCATATGTAGGTGTTCTTCTTAAGAAGAATGAAGATATAGAAGTAATGCGTGAAATCAAAGAAAAAGGATATTCATTAAAGAGGTGGTAGTGTGTTTCTAGACTTTTTTTACCTGCTGAGGGCAAGAGGTGTCGATGTTACCATCAACGAATGGATGATGCTGATTGAAGCTCTGGATAAAGGGCTTGCACAGGGCTCTCTCATGAAGTTTTATCAGCTTTGCAGAAGTGTTCTGATTAAATCAGAGACAGAGTATGATAAATTCGATATGGTATTTGCAGAATACTTCAAGGATGTGGCTGCACCTGAGGATTTGCCGGAGGAATTCTGGAAATGGCTCAGTGAAGATGTTAAAGTTAAAGATATCAATGACAAAACTATGCTTGATGACTTCCTTCGCGATTTTGATGAGCTTGTGCGGATATTCCACGAGCGTATTGAAGAGCAAAAAGAAAGACACGATGGCGGCAATTACTGGATAGGTACAGGCGGTACATCTACCATGGGTAACAGCGGATATCATGAAAGAGGTATCAGAACAGGCGGGGAGAGCAGACACAAAAACGCCGTTCAGATCGCAGGAGACAGACATTTTTCAGACTTCAGAGATGATACCATACTGGATATACGCCAGTTTCAGATGGCATTCAGAAAGCTTCGCCAGTATTCTTCAAAAATTGATGCACCCAAAACAGAGCTTGATATAGATGCGACTATTGATGAGACTTCAGACAATGCGGGCAGACTCAAGCTGGTATTTGAAAGGCCGCGCAAAAATACCGTAAAGGTATTGCTGCTTATTGATTCTGATGGATCAATGCTTATGTACAGCAGACTGTGCAACAGGCTGTTTCAGGCAATACGAAAAGCAAATCATTTCAAAGATCTCAAGGTATATTATTTCCATAATTGCATATATGATCAGCTTTATACGACCCCTAAATGCAAGCGAAACGAATGGGTTGACACTGAATGGGTACTCAGGAATCTTGACAGCGACTACAAAGTCATATTTGTAGGAGATGCATGCATGGCACCATCTGAACTGTCTCGCAAAGGAGGCAATTCTGTAATAGGTCTTTACAATGATGAGCCGGGCATAATATGGCTCAACAAATTCAAAAGAAGATACAAAAAACAAATATGGCTTAACCCTGTTCCAAAAGGTGACTGGGAATATGTTTACGGACGTACAACGCTTGCTCAGATAGGAGAGGTATTTCCGATGTTCCCGCTTACATTGTCAGGACTTGAGCAGGGAATCAAAAAACTCCTTGTAAATAAATGAAAAGTATAAGAATGTACTCACTGACTGTAAAGCTTTACATATGTCATAAGAGAGCCTCGCGGCTCTCTTTCTACATCTCTAAATTAACAGTCTGCCAGCGGCGAGGACTTGCACCTCTTACCAACACATATCGCCGCCCCTAGATCAGGTTGCTGGGGATAAAGCAATTATCCGCATCTATTGGCATGGGTTCCTCGCACATGCAGACTATTCCGCCATTGCCACGATTTAGAGATGCTTTGTCGAGTACACCATATTTTTTTACCTCGCGTCGATCTGGCGAGGCGCTTTTTTTGATTTCTAGCGGATGAATAATATTGTTTTCTTCGACGAATACATCTATTTCTTTTGCATTTGAATCGCGATAATATGTCAGATTAGCCTTCGCTCGACCATAAGCATAGTTCTTTACTAACTCCATTACAACATAGTTCTCGTAGTAGTGACCGCTTGCGGCACCGTTTCGCAAAGTATCGGGAGTTAGCCACATGGAAAGGTAAGCGCATAGACCCGTATCGCAAAAGTAAAGCTTCGGGGTTTTGCTCAGACGCTTGAGCTCATTATTGGAATACGGCTGAAGAAGATATATGATTCTAAGACCTTCTAAAACTTTCACCCACTCCTTGGCAGTACTTTGAGCTATATCGGCAGCCTCAGCCAATGTCGAGTAGTTTAGCTGTTCGGACACCAAAGCAGCACAGGCAACGAGAAATTTTCTAAAGCGTACGGCGTCTGTAATTCCGCCAGCCTCTGTAACGTCCCTCATCAAATATGTCTCAATGTAACCCTCGAAATAATCCTGCCTGAGCTCATCATCCGCCGCAATAATCTGCGGCATTCCACCCTCCCAGATGTTATCAAAAACTTCGACCACATTATTTCGTGGGAGCTTCTTTTGCCTTTCCTGTAGCGCGGCAAATGAGAAATCAAGTTCTTCGTCAAATGTAACGCCGGCCTTTTCTCTCGCAGACAGGCTATATAATTCAAGTATGCCAATTCTGCCGGCAAGCGACTCGCGAACATTTTTCATCATGCTATATTGCTGCGAGCCTGTGAGCCAAATAAGTCCCTTTTCATCGCTTCCGTCGCATATAATCTTGATTTGCTCAAACAATTCCGGGGCCTTCTGCACCTCGTCAATCAGAACAGGAGGCCTATATGTCTGGAAAAACAGAACGGGGTCGGACTTTGCTAACGCTCTGGCAGACGCATTGTCCATTGAAACATAGACTCTGTCGTCTCCTGCGAGATGCTTCAGCATAGTCGTCTTTCCAACCTGCCTTGCGCCTGTAACGAGAATTACCTTAAAAAAATCATTGAGTTTCAGGAACTTTCTTTCGAGTTCACGTGTGATATATGCCATGGTTCACCTCCAAAAGCTTTTCTTCATATTTGCACGCGATTTTTATGAAAAGCCACGGTCAATCACAGATTATCATAAAATATATACTGCGTCAAGCCTAGCGGGATTATTTTAGTGGATAGAATTTCTCGGCGACGAGGACTGCACCTGCGGAGAGGGTAAATAAATAAGGCAAAAGTTCAGAACACCTGTTTACATTGCTGATGTTATGTGCTATTATATACATAACATCAGCAAAGGAGGGTGAATTATGGCAAACATCAAAGAACGCGAGCAGAGAATTCTTGAATATATGAAGACCCAAATCCGTATCAAGGGATATCCGCCGACAGTACGTGAGATTTGTGACAATCTTGAGATTAAATCCACATCTACAGCACACAAAGACATTGAGAGTCTTGTCAGCCAGGGATTTTTGATTAAGGATCCTTCGAAACCAAGAGCTGTTATGGTTGTTCCGGACCCCAAAGAGAAAAGCCAATATACTGAGAGGACTGATATAGTTGATATTCCTATGGTAGGCAGAGTCGCTGCAGGCACACCCATTCTTGCAGAGGAGAATATCGAGGATACATTCCCGCTCCCTGCCAGATTCATGGGCAAAGGTACCAATTTCATGCTGACAGTCAAAGGCGACAGCATGATTGAAGCAGGTATATTTGATGGAGACTATATACTGGTTGAAGAAAATCACGATGTCAAAAACGGAGATATGGTTGTTGCTATGATCGATGGCTTTGAGAGTGAAGCTACAGTGAAAACCTTTTACAACGAGGGAGATCACATCAGGCTACAGCCTGAAAACCATGCGATGAGTCCTATCATTGTAAATGATGTTACAATATTGGGCAAAGTTAAAGGTGTATTCAGATACTTCTGAGAGTATGGATAGAGTATGAGCCTTCTTGTCAGGAGGCTCTTTTTAGTATATAATTGATTATGAAAACAAGGATTGGAGGAATTACAATGAAAGCAATTATGACAGGAAATGAAGCTGTTGCAAGA
>CAVJDC010000116.1:0-5362 GCA_963648085.1 Anaerovoracaceae bacterium | reverse complement strand
AGGAACGATGCACTTTGAGCCTAATATAAATTCGCAGCAGCGTGTACCATAGAGCGACCATCCAAGAATAGTCGAGGTAGCAAAGCAGATAAGACCAACAGCCAAAAGAATCGAGCCTACCTTGTCTCCAAATACTGAAGAGAATCCCTGAATAGTAGTCTGAGCATCTGCCATCTTAGCATTGCCTGCATTTTCATAACCTGCACCTGACATGAGAACTACAAATGAAGTCAGTGAACAGATAACGATAGTATCCATGAATACTTCGAAGATACCATAAAGCCCCTGCTTTACAGGATTTTTTTCTGATGAAGCTGCGTGAGCGATAGGAGCAGAACCGAGACCTGCTTCATTTGAGAATACACCACGAGCTACACCCTTTGTCATAGCAATCTTGACAGTAGCACCAAATGCTCCGCCTGCTACAGCTGAAGGATTGAATGCACCCTTGAAAATGTCAACTATTACTGAAGGTAATTCGCCAATATTTGCAAATACAACTATCAGAGCACATACGATATAAATAATAGCCATGAACGGTACAAGCTTTTCTGTAACTGAACCGATTCTCTTAAGGCCACCGATAAGTGTAACTGCACAGAAAACAGCTATGATAATACCTGTCACAAGAGATACCTTCCAGAGACCAGCATCTGTAATATCAGGATTGAATGCCTTGAATACCGAGCCTACTGATGTAGCAATAGAATTGATCTGAGTCAGGTTTCCTATACCGAAAGCTGCAAGAGCACCAAAGATCGAGAAAATGATTCCAAGCCATGCCCAGTTCTTTCCAAGACCATTCTTGATATAATACATAGGTCCGCCTACCCAGTCGCCCTTATCGTTCTTTTCACGATATTTAACAGCAAGGGTAACTTCTGCGAACTTTGTACACATACCAAAGAGGGCTGAAACCCACATCCAGAATACAGCACCAGGACCACCTATAACGATAGCACCAGTAACACCTGCGATATTTCCTGTACCTACAGTAGAAGCCAGCGCAGTAGATACTGCCTGGAAAGGTGTGATCTCACCTTCACCCGCTTCAGTCTTGTCGAAGATCTTCCCGAGGGTATTCTTCAGAGCATGTCCTATATGACAAATCTGAGGAAAACCTGTACGGATAGTGTAATAAACACCTGTACCAACCAACAGGATGAGCATAATAGGGCCCCAAACAAATCCGTTAATCACGCCATTAATGTTGCTAATAGTTTCTTGCATTACTAATCACGCCTCCTTTCACGGCATACAATAATGAAAAAAAAGTATAATTGCTTGTGCTGTGCAGCACATGTCTGGTTTGTCAAAGTCCACTCTCAGGTTAAAAAAATAAAAATCTCTCCCAAAAATGAATTTTTGACAAGATCAAGATATGGAGATTAGCAGAAATGAAAATCTCCTCAGACAGAAGCTGTATAGATAAACATGTATACAGTTCCTTTCCTCGTGTGCATTATAACACACATATTCAGCCGTTTCAACTAATCCTTCTTGTGTCACCTTTGTATCGCCAAAATAATTTTTGTTCTTTTTGGGTTCGCAAGAGGTTCTTCTGTAGTCTTGTGTAAACCTTCCTATATTATCCGTTACTTTCCATAAATTAGATATATTATTTATTTTAGTACATAGCTTGGTGTATGGCACTACTGAAGAATTTCATTGCATCTAAAGCTGCGTAAAATACGCACATCTGTTCAAGCGAGCTTGCCAGTATTCGGGTGTTTGACTACTCTGCACACTATAAACATTTGCGTTGCGTTTGTGCGGGATTTTGTAATTTCAGCTTAGCGCCATACAAATGGCATTTCTCAATTGCAGCTTGGCGCCATACAGAGAGAAACGCTGACGTGATGATTTTTTCAAGACAGCATTTTTCGCGAGTATTTTCTATGTTATTTTTGTTTGGCTATTGATTTTACAAACTAAAATGTCTATAATGACAGTTGCGGCGAGGTGTGGCTCAGTTTGGTAGAGCGTTGCGTTCGGGACGCAAAGGCCGCAGGTTCGAATCCTGTCACCTCGACCATAGACAAAGTGCCATGCAAAACTTTCAAGTTTTGCATGGCACTTGATTTTTTCAAAAATCGGAAAGCATCACCCTATTTCTTTCTTATAACTGTGCGTTCAGCATATTTCCCAAAGAAGTGATATCCAGAACCGCCTTCAGCTATTATGTCAAGAAGCTCGTCAGGATGTGTCACCGTGATGCCGCCTATCATGGTCACGCCATGTGCAAAGAAAGGATCTGGAGCCATGCTGGCTGTCGGTCCTGTCACAAGAATGCGTGCGCCTGGCTTTGCAGCAGCAAGTATGTCAGGAAGTGTGTCATTTAGCATTGTGACGCCGGTGATTACTAGAAGATCTGAGTCGGGAACTACTTCCATAAATCTGCTTCCATGCAGATAATATGGCATCTCACGCGGCTTAAGTGTCGCAGAGTCCATCTCGAGAATTCTAAAGTCGGCTTCCGCATCGAGAAGCTTTCGGATCATCGGCACGAGAGCACCTATTACGACAGCCTTCTCCCAGCTTGTAACAGTGACATCGTCGAAAGCATCTCTATTCACAGTAATCTCATAATCACTAAAAGCTCCACGCTTCCTGCAGCTTTCTGTAAGGGCATTGAGTGCTGCTATTCCCATTGCCTTTTTAAGAGCATTATTGGAAAAGACATATTCGAGATAATCCGTCACCGGCTTTCCCGCAAGCTTTCCGGAAAGAGGCATCGCCGCCGCTGAACTTGGGCAGCATACTGCCTCTGGAATCTCTTTTATAGGCGTAAAACAAAGTCCGCCATTTCCGTCGCTAAGCTTCACACCAGTGAAAAATAATCCCAGTACAGTGCGTTCTACTGTAATATCTTCTAAATCACTTCCAAGTATTTCTTTTACCTGACTTACACATTCTTCTAGTATAATATTCCTTCCCATAGCAAACCTCCTCGTTCTTGACTAACCCTTTTAATTTATCACTTTCCGTACATTGCGTCTCACCGCAGCTTAGAATTAGCGCAGTTTACACATTGCGTCTCACCGCAGCTTAGAATTAACGCAGCTTACACATTGTGTCTCACCGCAGCTTAGAATTAACGCAGCTTACACATTGCGTCTCACACAGTTTAGAATTAGCGCAGCTTACACATTGTGTCTTTTTTCTACAGTGTCTGCTTTTTATCTCTCACATCCCAGTACAGCCATCCTGCTGTAGCATATACTGCATCATCAAACAAGCCATTTTCGTTTGACAGAGATGCCGCAGCTTCCACTATGCGTGCTGACACTTCCTTGGGATCTTCTACTGGGTGCTCGCCGCTATACTTCGCCTTATTCTGAACAAGATAAGTAGATGCCATCTGCTCTGGAGTACGCAAGTCTCTAAAGTTGTACTCTACAAGCTTTGTATATGGTCTGTAGCCAAGATTTCGAAGCTTCCAATATAACTTGTCAAAAGTCGGCTTTCCCACCTGATATCTGACATCCTCAGGAAGGCATGCCCTCTTTAGCATCGCATCCTTGTTTGGCTGCTTCCAGTCTACAAATTTTGCCATTATACACCATCCAGATGACATGCTGCTCATCTTTGCAAGGGATAACTCATCGTGAATTGCAGGAGACATAGTGCTCATCACAAAATCAAACTTGCCTATTTTTTCGAGCTCATCAAAACCAGCTTCATCTAGATCGCACAGAATAGTCCGCCATGGCGTTTCAAAGCGAGACATATTCTTTTCTGCTTTTTCAAGCATAGCTGGTGAAATATCAAGCAGCGTTACGCTGCAGCCAAGATTAGCGAAAAAAGTTCCATATTTCCCGACACCGCATCCGATATCTGCCATGCTTCCGCCTTTCCTGATCATTCCGTTCGAAAATACAAAATTCATAAAGGCGGCATTGTAATCATTCATTCCACCGTCAAAAACACCCTGCAGCATCTGTGCATGTGCATTCCAACGTTCCATCGTCGTTTCACGACTTTCCTTCTTTTCAATTCCTATTTTCATTATCTTATGCCTCCATATCTAGCAGCTCTAAAGATTTTCTCTCCAATCTTAAGCACCCCGCATTTCTCGCTCTCAGACTGCTCTAAGTACCTGTATTTCTCGTCCTCATGCTGCTCTAAGTGCCTGCATTTCCTGCCCTCATGCTGCTCTAAGTGCCTGCATTTCTCGCTCTCAGACTGCTCTAAGTGCCTGCAGTCCCTACATTTCTCGCTCTCAGACTGCTCTAAGTACCTGCATTTCCTGCCCTCATGCTGCTATTAGTCCCCGTATTTCTCGCTCTCAGACTGCTCGTGCCCTCATGTGCTGATTCTTAATGGAATTAAGTCCATTTTTTCATGATCTTTTTTAGTGGTCTTATGTAAACACACTTTTCTATATCATGCACTTGCTTTTTGCTCCGACTCTTAATCGATCTGACTTTATGCGTCATCACACAAAAAAGAAGAGCTCAGCCCGAAATAAATACTCAGGCTGAGCTGCAAATTCAAACTTTTTCACATCTTCCTAGCAGGTACGCCCGAAAATGCTATAAAACAGCCACGCAGCTTACTCGCCTACAAATGTAATTTTTCCGTCATCAATTTTGCTGATTCTTGCAAGAGATTCCACACGGATGCCATTTTCCTCCATGATCTGTCTGCCCGGCTGGAATGCTTTTTCCATAACAATTCCTGCACCCACAACCTCTGCACCTGCTTGACTGCACAGGTCCACGAGACCTAGAAGAGCCTTGCCATTTGCAAGCACGTCATCGATAAGAAGCACCTTATCGCCTTCGTTGAGGAACTCCTTCGAAACGACAACATCATAATAGACACCATGCGTATATGAAAAAACCTGAGTCTTGTAGACTTCGTCAGCGATATTCTTGGTCTTATTCTTCTTAGCAAATACCACTGGCACATCAAAATGGAGTGCTGCAATGCACGCAACCGCGATGCCCGAAGCCTCTATTGTCATAAGCTTTGTGACACCACTGTCCTTAAACAACCTGTGAAACTCAGCCCCAAGCTCATCTAAGAATTTTACATCAATCTGGTGATTGAGAAACTTGTCAATTTTCACAATCTGTCCAGGTCTAACTACACCGTCTTTTCTGATCCTATCTTCAAGAAGCTTCATATCGACTTTCTCCTGCCCTTCTGTCATTCTTTTTTATATTTTTCTTTTGTCTTCCTATTTTTTATTTGCAAATAATCGTATCAGCTCTCGCCAAAATATGCCCTCTTCCTGTAGCCATCCACATATGGTTGCTACTGTCAAGACAACTCTCGCAAAAAACGCCTGCAGCTGCTCACATCAGCTCTCGCCAAAATATGCCCTCTTCCTGTAGCCATCCACATATGGTTGCTA
>CAVJDC010000115.1:0-5373 GCA_963648085.1 Anaerovoracaceae bacterium | reverse complement strand
GTATTCCCCGTCTAACGCAATTATTTTTCTAAATATCGCCTAGGCGTGGGGAGTGTCAAGCCGCATTATAAGCTGATGCAAATGGAATGTAAACATTTAAGCAAACATTTAAGCAATATTCAAGCAAATATTTAAGCAATATTCAAGCAAATATTTAAGCAAATATTTTAATTAGGCTTGATATTTGAAATGAAACAGTTTATAATGTTATCGATATTTTGCGAAAGTGGGGTGAAAAAAATGGCAAATATTAAATCAGCTAAGAAGAGAATCTCTGTAATCCAGACAAAGACAGCTAAGAACAGACGTGTCAAGGAACATATCAAGTCTGTTACTAAGAACTTTGAAAAGGCTCTGGCAGCAGGCGACATGGCTACTGCTCAGGAAAAGCTTAGATTACTTGAAAAGAAGCTTGACAAGGCTGCAGCTAAGAATGTTATTCATAAGAATAAGGCTGCTAGAAAAGTTTCTAGACTGACGAAGAGATTCAATGAAGCTTCAGCTAAATAATCTCACCCGTCCCCACAGTGCATAAAAAAATGCACACAGATATTAAAACGAAGGGCTCTCGTGTCTCGCCCTTCGTTATTTTTTTACTTCGATTTTTTTACTCCAATCTGCTTTTCTCAATCCGATTCTCTTGGTTCAATTGATTTTTTCTTACTTCGATTTTTTTACGCCAATCGGTTTTCTCATTCCGATTCTCTTGGTTCAATTGACTTTTTCCTACTTCGATTTTTTTACTCCAGTCGATTTTCTCATTCCGTTCCTCTTGGTTCAATTGACTTTTTCTTACTTCGATTTTCTAGCTCTAATCGACTAAAATCTTACCCTCAAGAACATTCCTGTAATCTTCATAATTTCTAGCAAGAAGCGCAGGCACATCAAGCTTGTATGGGCATTTGCTCTTGCATGAGCCACAATT
Organism: Anaerovoracaceae bacterium; assembly: GCA_963648085.1. Lineage (GTDB taxonomy): Bacteria > Bacillota > Clostridia > Peptostreptococcales > Anaerovoracaceae > Alangreenwoodia. Next base: position 4,448 of record CAVJDC010000115.1, on the reverse strand, counting down.
CATGCAGTCTTCAATCTTCTTCATCTTTGCCTGACCTTCTTCATTGAGATTTGCGGATGAAGGAGCCCTTCTTAAAAGAAGTGACATGCGGGCACAATTATTTATCTCGATTCCTGCAGGGCAAGGCATGCAATATCCACAGCCTCTGCAAAACTCACCGCTAAGCTCTGCGCGATCTTTTTCTATCGTAGCCTCTGTCTCAGGCGTCATATAAACAGGGTCATTTATATAAGATATAAACTCATCAAGCTCGCTCGTTCTTTGAATTCCCCAGATTGGAAGAACATTTTCATATCCATTCATAAAAGCAGCTGCAGCAGCAGAATCACTTATAAGTCCGCCCGCTAAGGCTTTCATCGCAATAAAACCTACATTTTTCTTCGCACAGAGCTCCACAAGCTGCAATTCCTGTTCGCCGCTGATATAAGAAAATGGAAATTGAAGAGTCTCATAAAGCCCAGAAATGACAGCCTCTTTAGCAACCTCAAGTCTATGATTTGTGATTCCTATATGGCGAATTTTCCCTTCTTCCTTAGCCTGAAGCATTGCCTCATAAAGCCCGCTTCCATCGCCCGGCTTTGGGCAAAAAGGTGGATTGTGGAACTGGTAGATATCTATATAATCAGTTCTAAGATTCTTAAGAGATGTCTCAAGGTCACTTTTAAATTGTTTTACATCAAGTGCCCCAGTCTTAGTCGCAATAAAAATCTTATCCCTGATATCATCAAATGCCTCCCCAAGCTTGATCTCGCTATCAGAATAAAGCCTTGCTGTATCAAAGAAGGTAAATCCCGCATCGTATGCTTTTCTAAGAAGTCGTACAGCATCATGCTGAGATATACGCTGCACTGGAAGCGCCCCAAATCCGTTTTTATCAGTTACGATACCTGTACTTCCAAGCGTAACATTTATTTTACCCATGCAAATCTCCTTTCTCAGCATTTTACGATGTTGGTCATTTTATTTCACACCAATTCTGCTTTATCAATCATTTTCTTCTTCGTCAAAGCTGAAGCCAGCAGCAGCAAGCTTGTCTCTAAATACATCTCCAAGGCTCACGGTAAGCGGCTGTGGATTTAAAACATCTGCAATCTTTTTTCTAAGAATTTCAAATTCTTCGCCATCTCTAGTTCTTGCAAACAATTGCGCTGTATTTCGTGCATCCCAAAGTGCATCATGCTTTCGTCCATCGAAATCAAGACCTGCCAATCTTACAGCCTTGTTCAGCGAAAGGACGCGGTTAATTTCAAATAGATCACAATATTCCCTTTGAAAGTCTTTCCAATGCTCCATCATATATTCCATTTCAGGGCCTAAGTTTATATTTTTTACAATCATTTCCTGTCGAAGCTGATATAGATCATTTCCGCTCCATGCATACACGATATAATCCCGTTCTGACTCACATACCCAGTTAAGGAAATCAGTCATCACAGTTTTAAAATCATCAGCTTCATCTAGCATCTCCTGTGTGATACCTGTAAGATTTTCATATCTCTTCGCTATCTTTGTGCTGAATTGGGGTTTTACATATGCCTTAAAAGAGTCCTCTTCCTTCAGATCCTCATTTAGTCTGATTACTCCGATCTCAATAATCTCCATCGAACACTTTTCGCCAGGTTTCTTAGCCATAAGCTTTCTTTCGACAGGACACATCTCAAAATCTATAAAATAATATTTCATCGCGCAATATGCTTCACAAACTCAAAACTTTAAAACTTGCATCTACAAAATCAGAATTGCAAAATTTTACTCGCTAAGCCTTTATCTACAGCGATTAGGCTTACAAAGCCCAGCCCACTAAGGTCTCAAACTTATACAGCTTTCATCTTCAATACTAGACTTACAAAATTTTGCTTACAAAGCTTTAATCTTTTATCTTTAATCTTTAATCTTTCATCTGCAGCAATCAGGCTTACGAAGCTTGACTCACAAATGCTAAGCCTATAATGCTTTCGCCTTCAATACCAGACTTGCAAAATTTTGCCTGCTAAGCTTTCATTTTCAACACCTGACTTGTACAAGCTCCAAGCTCGCGAAGCTATACTCCTCTCATGCAAATTCGTTATATATTCAAAAATCAAAACACTTTTATCTCATTCTATTATATCACTCGACCATGAAAATGGCTATATTTCCAAATATTGTTTTTATCAATTTTGCTGCATGATCACAACCATCATTTTGACTGATGATTTATTGTACTAAAGGCAAAACAACAGCGCGGGATGCAGTCCACGATTTAGGACTGCATCCCGCTTATATACTACTTCAGATTTTCTGGATTTAAACCTTCAAGCTCTGGCAGTACAAATATGCCATCTTTTCTTATAAGAACATCATCAAACCATATTTCTCCGCCGCCATAATCTTCTCTCTGTATGAGCACAAGATCCCAATGAATAGCTGATTTATTGCCATTTGGTGCATCTTCATATGAGGCACCCGGAGTCAAATGGATGCTTCCGCAAATTTTTTCGTCAAACAAGGTGTCCTTCATCGGATGAAGCACATATGGATTTACTCCTATAGCAAATTCGCCAAAATATCTTGCACCTTCATCAGTGTCAAGAAGAGCATTTATGCGCTCATTGTCATTTGCCTCAGCCTTTACAATCTTGCCATTTTCAATATGGAAAACTATCTTTTCAAATGTAAATCCCTGTGCCTGCGAAACAGTATTATATGAAATCACGCCATTTATGGATTCTCTTACAGGCGCTGTATAAACCTCACCGTCAGGGATATTGCATTCCCCTGCACATTTTATTGCAGGAATTCCCTTGATGGAAAATGTCAAATCTGTCCCTGGTGCAACAAGCCTTACCTTATCAGTCTTATTCATCAAATCTACAAGAGGATCCATAGCGTCAGACATTTTAGCATAATCGAGAGTGCAGACATCATAATAGAAATCCTCAAATGCTTCCGTACTCATCGAGGCAAGCTGAGCCATAGAATCGTTTGGGTATCTCATAATGACCCATTTTGTATGATCGACTCTTTGATCGAGCACAGGTCTGAGAATCTTATTATATAAATTCAGTTTTTCTGGAGGACAATCTGAAAGCTCAGATGTATTGTCTGAAGCTCTGACTGCAATATATGCGTCCATACCCTTCATCTGATATAGCTCATAATCAAGCATAAATTCGAGCTGCTCCTCGCTGCATTCCATAATAATTTCTCTATTTAACGAAGAATCACTAAGCCCTATGTAAGGATAACCGCCTGCCCTGTAGACAGCTTTTATTATCTCCTTTATAAGAGGCTTTGCACTTGTGCCGATTTCTTCAATCAGAACCCTCTCGCCCTTTTGAACCCTGCATGAATAATTAACGATCATCTCAGCAAATTTCTTATTTCTTGGATCCATAACCCTCGCCTTTCAAAGTCTTAATTTAATGTCGTCAATCCGAAATCATCAATCGAGATTTTAGCTCTAATTCGCTATTTTTTATCATCAATCGAGATTTCAGCTCTAACTCGCCATTTTATGTCATCAATCGAGATTTCAGCTCTAACTCGCTATCTAATATCATCAATCGAGATTTTAGTTCTAACTCGCCATTTAAAATTTTCACCCGATATTTAATTCAGAGCCGCAATCTTAAAATTAAAGATATTTAACCATATTTAATGCTACTTCAATCATGCTGCTAAATCCTTCTTCTCTTTGCTTCACAGTGAGCTTTCCACCAGTAACAAAATTGTCACTGACAGTCATCATCGCAAGAGCATTGACATTGGCGTGAGCAGCCTTCATATAAAGAGCAGCAGCTTCCATTTCGACTGCAAGAATTCCCATACTAGCCCATTTCTTCCATATGTCTTGATTTATGTCATAGAAAACATCTACCGAAACAATATTTCCAAACTTTGCACTCTTTCCAAGCTCACGTGCGGAATTGTGCGCTGCCAGCAAAAGATCAAAGCTTGCTGAAGGAGCATAAGATCCAGGCAGATCATAGCTATACTGAAGTCTTGAATCTGTAGATGCGGCTACACCTACAACTATATCATTCAGCTGAACATCGGGCTGATACGAGCCAGCAGAACCGATTCTTATAATATTCTTGCATCCGTAGACATTTATCAGCTCATGAGAATAAATTGCCATAGATGGCATCCCCATGCCGCTTGTCTGCACGGACACCCTCTCACCCTTATAATATCCAGTATATCCATAGGCATTTCTTATCTTTGTATATTGCTTAGCATTTTCCAGGAAATTTTCCGCTATAAATTTTGCTCTGATCGGATCTCCTGGCATAAAAACAGTTTCAGCCACCGCATCTAACGGAGCTCCGATATGTAATGATTCTGACATTTACAAATCCTTTCCTTTTTATCTTCTACGTGAAATCAGTCCTTCACCTCAGTCTCACGTGAAATCAGTCCTTCACCTCAGTCTAACGTGAAATCTGCCACACTGCACAGCATTATTA
>CAVJDC010000114.1:0-5387 GCA_963648085.1 Anaerovoracaceae bacterium | reverse complement strand
GCTTTAAGAGAGCATTATCGTGCCCTTGCCGAAGAGCATGGTGGACAATATCTTTTGGATATCCTCAAGTTAAAAGATCCTAAGGCAGCATCACGCATTCATCCAAATAATATAAAAAAAATCATAAGAGCGATTGAGGCGGCCGAAAATGGAAATAATATACCTGACTTCAAAAATTCCTTTAGGAAAACTACGGCATATGATACAGCTCTCTTTTGTCTGGAACGTGACCGACAGGAGCTTTATGACAGGATAAACAGGCGTGTTGATATCATGATGAAGATGGGGCTTGCGGAGGAAGTCCGCACTCTGCTAGACATGGGACTTAGTGCTGACGATATTTCCATGAAGGGTATAGGTTATAAGGAAATAATAGGAGCATTTGAAGGTAATTATGATATGGATGAAGCTGTGAGACTTACTAAGCGCAACAGCAGACGTTATGCGAAGCGCCAGATGACTTGGTTTAGGCGTTATGGTGAAGCTTTGCACACTATTATGCTTACAGATAAGGACATAGGTCTTGCACTAAAAGAAATACTTGATATTCTAGATATTATCTGAAATAATATTCTAACTGGCGGCGCTGTAAAGTACGCTGAGCCTGTGCCGCATAGGAGCCTGTGCCGCATTGGAGCCTATGCCGCATTGGAGCCTGTGCCGCATTGGAGCCTATGCCGCTTTGGAGCCTGTGCCGCATAGGAGCCTGTGCCGCATTGGAGCCTATGCCGCTTTGGAACCTATGCCGCCTATAGAGACGTGGAATATGCTGCGTTGTATACATATTGTGAGGAAAAATATTAGAGGACAATGCCATGGAATCTGAAGATATCGAAACCTCTGTGAAGGAAAGAAAAAAGCAAAGAGTAAGATTCAATACTAAAAAAGGTAAGCCTGACAACGTCATAGAAAGAGAAATCCAGTTAGAGGAAGAAGCTTCTAGACTGATGGCTGAATTGCCGTCATTTATGAGAGGCTTTTATATGTATCTGAAAAGATCAGTGCTTCCTATGACTGTATGTGCTTATCTTAGAGACATAAGATTTTTCTGTCAATATCTGATAGAAAATACAGATCTTACAAGTGCGAAGGAGACAAAAAAGATAAAAGCATCTGAATTTTCTGATATTCAGGGTGTGGATGTGAATATATTTCTCGATTATTGCAGAAGATATGCGATTGAGGATGACAACGGAAATATTACGATATATGAAAATGGAAATCGTGCTCTCGCAAGAAAAAAGTCGTCCCTGTCTGTACTTTTCAGATATCTTTACAGAGAAGATATTATCGACAAAAGCATATCGGACAAGCTCGAGCCAGTGAGAGTTCCTTCTGCCGCAGACAGGGAAATCAAAGCACTGCAGGAGCATGAGGTCATGCTTATGCTTGACGCTGTCACGACAGGAAGCCATCTGACAAAAAAGGAAAGACAATATTGGGAAAAGACAAAGAAGCGTGACAAGGCTATACTTGTCCTTTTTGTGACATATGGTCTGCGTCTGTCTGAACTTCAGCAGCTCAATGTTTCTTCATTTAATTTTGACAGAGGGGAATTCATCATATATAGGAAACGTGGCAAGGAATCGGCAATGCCCCTAAACAACAAAACAGTACTTAAAGCTCTTCATGAATATATAGATTTAGAGCGCGCCGAGATAAAGAATATAAAGCCAGGATGCGAGGATGCACTTTTTCTTTCTATTCAGGGAGGAAGAATGACAGATCGCCAAATCCGTGAGCTAGTAAAAAAATATACATCAATTGCGATGTCAACCTCAAGATCAGCAGGCTACAGTCCGCACAAGCTAAGAGCTACAGCGGCTACGTCACTTATAGGCAGAGGAAATTCTATTTTTGACGTCCAACAGCTGCTAGATCATGAAAATGTCACAACTACTCAGCTGTATGCAGCACATAAGGCAAATACCAGACGAGAGCTTATAGGCAGCTTTGAGTGGGATGATGAATTTGATGGGAAAAAGGAGTAATAAAATGAAAGAAAATACATACTCACTTCTTACGGAAAAATTAAAAATATCACCTGAAGTTCTCGAGGTTGTTTCGGCAGCTGAAGAGAGGCTAAAGGACAGATTTTCATATATTGAAGATATTTCGACATATAATCAATATAAGGTTTTGGACGCATTTAGGAAGAATCGCATAAGCGACATGCATTTTGCATGGAAGACGGGATATGGATATGATGATGCTGGACGTGAGGCTCTTGAAAGAGTATATTCTGATGTATTTCACACAGAAGCGTCTATAGTAAGACCTATTATTGTAAATGGCACTCATGCACTTACCCTTACACTTTCTGGAATACTTAGACCAGGCGATGAAATTGTATACTGTACAGGAAGACCTTACGATACGCTAGAAGAGGTAATAGGAATCAGAGGCGAAAATTGTGGCTCGCTCAAAGAATTTGGCATTACATATAATCAAGTTGATTTACTTGAGGATGGAAGAATCGACATTGAAGGAGTGAAAAATGTCATAAATGAACGCACTCGCATGATGTGTGTTCAGAGAGCTACAGGATATGGCTGGAGAAGAGCCATAACTATTCCAGAGATAAAGGAATGGGCTGAGGCAGTCAAATCAGTAAGAAGCGACATAATATGTATGGCTGACAACTGCTATGGTGAATTTCTTGATACAATTGAACCAACCGATGTAGGTATAGATGTGATGGCAGGCTCTCTGATAAAAAATCCAGGTGGCGGCATCGCTCTTTCGGGAGGTTATATCACAGGAAAGAAGGAACTTATAGAGCAGATTTCTTATCGCATGACTTCACCGGGAATTGGCAAGGAGTGTGGTCTCATGTTTGACCAGACTAGAAGTATGCTTCAAGGCTTTTTTACTGCACCAAATGTAGTTGCTGGTGCGCTTAAGGGCGCGATGCTGTGTGCAGAGGTATTTAGCGGACTTGGATTTGATGTATGTCCAGGACCGGATGACGATAGAAGTGACATCATCGAGGCTGTCAAGCTTGGCTCTCCAGAAGCGATGATATCTTTTTGCAAAGGGATTCAGAGTGCCGCACCTGTAGACTCGTATGTTGTACCTGTGCCAAGTGACATGCCTGGATATGATGATCCTGTCATCATGGCAGCTGGGGCATTTGTGCAGGGTTCATCAATCGAGCTTTCTGCAGATGGTCCTATTCGCGAGCCATATATAGTGTATTTTCAGGGAGGTCTTACATATGATCACTCAAAGTTTGGTGTCATCAAGGCACTGCAGTCGCTTTATGAAGATAAGCTTGTAAAGCTTGAAGATTTCTAGTTTTTTTGAATCAGAGGGGAGATTCACAGTGACTAGCTATTGTCATCAGCTGGCAGATATACTATTTGAATCAGAATATAGGCAGTAAGCACTGGACTAAAAGGAATTTAGTGAGTGATAAAGTTAGAAAATAAAGAAAAAATAGTGGTCAGAGCAGAGTTGTAAGGGGCGATTCTGCTCGATATAAAGGATTATTTGAGATAATAATGGTGTATTGATGAAAAAAACAAAAAATGAAAATATAAAAAGAAAAGAAATCAGAGATGAGAAAATTGAGGATTTTCCAGAAAATGAAGCTCCTTCTGTCGGCAGAAGGATACTTTATCTTGCTGAACTTGCTCTTTTGATCGCAATAATTGTGCTGATTCCAGTCCTTCTATATAAGCATAATCCAGATATAGTTGAAAATTTTAAATCCGTAGATGCTTTCGATGCATGGATTTCAGGCTACAAAAGTGCGGGGATCATAGTTTATTTTGTATGTCAGATCCTGCAAATAGTGATAACTGTGCTTCCTGGGCAGGTCATTCAAATGGCGGGAGGATATATATTTGGTTTCTTTCTGACATTCATTCTTACTATCGCTGGGGCATTTGCGGGGACTGCAATATCATTTTACCTTGCAAAGCTTCTTGGAAAGAACGCAGTAAAAATAATCTGCGGGCGAGAAAAATATGAAAAATATAGAAAGCTGATGCACACAAAAAAGGCTATGACTGCAGTTTTTCTGATTTATCTGATACCAGGATTGCCAAAGGACATAGTTTCATATATAGCAGGTGCGGCCGATGTGGATCCATTTGATTTCTTTTTTATCTCACTCGCTGGAAGGACGCCGGCAATGAGTATTTCGATACTTATGGGTGTATTGATTTATGGAAAAAATTATGTAAGTGCTGTCATAGTTGCTGTGATTATTCTTGTGATCGTTCTGATTTGCATAATAAAGAGAAAGAATCTAATCAGTTTCTTGGAAAAACTTGGAAAAGCACACGAGTCAAAGAAGGCCGATTAGTGGACTAAAAAAGTATAAATATATATTGCAAATATGAGCTTATATTAAATGATAATGTTTGGAGGAATTATAATGACGGATGTTTTCTTTAATTTGTTTTTGCTTATTGTCGGATTTTTGCTTTTGATGAAGGGCGCTGATTATTTTATTGATGGCGCCTCGAGTGTGGCTGCAAAATTTAATATACCTATGATCATAATAGGCCTTACTGTGGCTGCATTTGGAACTTCGCTTCCTGAGGCTGCTGTAAGCATAAATGCTGCGATAAGAGACAATAGTGGTATTTCTGTAGGAAATATTATCGGAAGCAATATTTTTAATATTTTGATAATTCTCGGCATATCAGCAATAATTACTCCGCTTTCCGTAAGAAACCAGACAGTTAAGGTGGAGATGCCTATAGTTGTTGGAGTTTCTGCATTGCTTGCTATTTTTGGTTTCGCCTTTGGAAATCTTTCTGTAGTTTATGGTATTATTCAGTGGCTGATTTTCATAGCTTTTCTGGTTTATCTATATTTCCAGGCAAAGAAAGGCTCCGATGACGATAGCGATGGTGTAAAGATTCTTTCTACAGGGAGATCTGTATTTTGCATATTAATAGGATTAGCAGCTATTGTCCTTGGAAGTGATGTAGCTGTCGAAGGTGCAACTGCAATCGCACAGGCAGCAGGAGTAAGTGACCGTGTCATAGGACTTACAATTGTTGCGTGCGGTACAAGCCTGCCAGAGCTTATCACGAGTACAAAGGCTGCATTGAGAGGAAATGCAGATCTTGCAGTAGGAAATATTGTGGGAAGCAATATTTTTAATATTTTATTTATACTTGGCACATCATCGCTTATCAGTCCACTTGCATTTGGCACAGATTTCCTGATAGATGCTATTATCAGTATTGCAGCCGTAGTGCTTCTGCTTGTTTTTTGCAGGGAGAAACGCGAACTTAAGAGATGGCATGGAATCATATTCATTATCTTATATGCAATATATTTTGTATATCTATTTGTAAGATAAAAGTGATTGCAAGATAGATATTGATGCAGCTGCAGCGATAGAATTTTTTTCGGCTGTGTGAAGC
>CAVJDC010000113.1:0-5405 GCA_963648085.1 Anaerovoracaceae bacterium | reverse complement strand
ACTAGAATTGCGTATTGCGTCGCTTGCATTGCAATAGCTGTCATTCTTCTGGTTTTGGATTTCTGCCCATAAGAAGCTTAAGTGCAGCTGTAGGATTAAGATTTCCACTGATTATTTCACAGATACTTTCTGTGATAGGCATTTCCACGTTGTAAATTTCGGAAAGCTCTCGAGCTGCCTTTGCTGTGAACATTCCTTCCACTACCATGCCGACATTTGCTACAGCCTCGTCAGGCGGCATCCCCTCTCCTATCATGATTCCGCACCTTCTGTTTCGGCTATGCATGCTTGTGCAGGTTACAATTAAGTCACCTATACCAGATAGCCCCATAAAGGTATGTCTGTCTGCTCCCATTTTTGTTCCAAGTCTTGCAATTTCAGAAAGTCCTCTCGTCATGAGAGCTGCTTTTGCATTGTCACCGCATTTCATGCCATCAAGTATGCCTGCACCCAGAGCAATTATGTTTTTTAACGATCCTCCAAGCTCCGTTCCTATAATATCCTTTGATGTGTATATGCGCATGCATTCTGACATAAAAAGCATCTGGACAAATTTGCAGAGTTCTTCGTCAAGTGATGAAATCGTAAGCGTCGTCGGAAGATTTCTTGCCGTCTCTTCAGCATGTGAGGGTCCTGAGAGTACTGCAAATCTTGTGTCAGGGCGAATCTCCGACACAATCTGCGATATCAGCTTATGTGTTCCTTGTTCGATACCCTTCGCGCAATTTATAACGGGAATATCATCTGATATATATGAATTTGTCTGCTCAAAGCATGATCTGAAGGATTGGGCAGGAACTACGTAAAATACAGCCTCTGCATCAGCTAATGCCTTTTTATAATCTGAAGTGAAGCTTACATTTTCATGTATAATTACCCCTGGAAGATATTTTTCATTTTTGTGAGAATTTGCCATATCCTCCATCATCGTCTGGTTTCTTCCCCAGAGCTGCACTGCATGGCCATTTCGGGCAGCAGCTATCGCAACAGCGGTGCCCCAGCTTCCAGCGCCCATCACTGCAATATTGTGTCTATTCATAATATTACGCCTTTCAAGTTTTCTAATTCATTTGTCGCAAGGACTTCGACAAGCATTCCAAGCGAATTTTTGCATACCATTTTACGAATCGTATGCAAATGATTTGATTTCATTTACTTATCATTTGTATAAGATTTGCACACCGAAATTACATATCGAGTCCGCACACCGAAATTACATATCGAGCAAATTATCTTAAAAAAGCGGTGGCTCCTGACCATGCAGCAATCTTTTGATATTTGCTCTGTGCCCATATATGATAAGCAAAGCAGGCACAACACACCAAAGCGTAAATATGCTTGAGTCCGTCAGTACCGTCCCAGAAGCCTTCATCAGTATAAGTGATGAAAACGGAAGTGAGATTGCTCCGAGTAGTGAACCTACTGACATTCTTTTTGTGATAATAAGAAAAATTGCTGCTATTATAAGCCCTATAAGTCCCACACGCCAATCAAGCGCAATAAATACACCTAACGTAGCGGCTACACCCTTTCCACCTTTAAAGCCGTATATTATAGGCCACATATGACCAACTATCACAGCTGTAGCACATAGCATGCCACATACAGGTGAAACAATCTTTGCTATAAGAACTATTATCGTTCCTTTGAGAATATCTGCAAGGAATACAGCAAGAGCCGCTTTTTTCCCAAGAACTCTAAAGGTATTTGTAGTACCGGGATTGCCGCTTCCTTCCTTTCTGATGTCATGTCCCTTAAGCTTCGCAATTATCGTTGCTGGTGAAAAATTTCCCACAAAATATGAGACAATTATTAAAATAATAGTTAAAATTGTTTTTAAAATGGCTATCATAATTCATTTTCTCCCTTTTCTCTGAAAACAAATTTTACAGATGTACCTGTGAACTTAAAATTGTCTCTAATTCTATTTTCGAGATATCTTGCGTAAGAGAAGTGCATCAAATCCCTGCTATTTACTTTGAAAGCAAATAAAGGAGGCTCGATACCTACCTGTGATACATAGTAAATCTTTAGCTTTTTACCCTTGTCTGAAGGCGGCTGCTTCATGAGAGTCGCGTCAGCAATAACAGCATTTAACTGTCCTGTCGGAATTCTCATTGAGCGCTGAGCTGCAACCTCCTTTGCAAGAGAGAGAACCTTCATCATTCTCTGTCCCGTCTTTACAGATATGAAAAGGATAGGTGCATAAGGAACAAAAGTAAGCTCAGCTCTTAGTTCCTTTTCAAATTTACTCATTGTGTAAGTATCTTTTTCGATGAGATCCCATTTATTTACTACAATTATGACACCCTTGCCTGCTTCGTGTGCAAGACCAGTGATTTTTTTGTCTTGTTCACTTATTCCTTCAGATGCGTCAATCATCACGATACATACATCACTTCTTTCGATAGAAGTAATGGCACGAACCACACTGAAGCGTTCTATATCATCTGTCACTTTTTTCTTTTTGCGTATGCCAGCAGTATCTATTAGAAGATATTTCTGCCCTTCATGCTCAAAAGGTGTATCAATAGAATCCCTAGTGGTACCAGCAATTTCACTTACGATCACACGATTTTCGCCAATAATTGCATTTATAAGAGATGATTTACCCGCATTTGGTTTGCCTATTACGGCAATCTTTATATCATCATCCTCCTCAATCGATTTCGAATCCTGCGGGAATTCTCCAACGATTTCGTCCAACAGATCGCCAAGATTCAATGAATTTGCTGCGGAGATAGGAATCGGTGTACCTAGACCAAGCTCATAGAAATCATAAAATTCGTCTGGAAGAGTTGGAGTGTCAATCTTATTGGCTGCGACGATGACATGCCTTCCAGTTTTCATAAGCATTTCGCCAACCTCTCTGTCGGCTGCAGTAAGTCCCGCTCTTCCATCAACAATGAAGAGGATGACATCTGCTGTATCTATCGCAATTTGCGCCTGTTCTCTCATCTGAGCAGGAATAATTTCTTTTGATTCAGGCTCTATACCACCTGTATCTATAAGCACGAAAGGGACTCCGCACCATTCTGCTTCAGCATAAATCCTGTCTCTCGTGACACCTGGAGTGTCTTCAACTATGGAAACTCTGCTGCCGACAAGCTTATTGAATAATGTCGATTTTCCGACATTTGGCCTCCCCACAACAGCTACTATAGGTTTACTCATTTTATTCTCCTGTCAATTTTAAAAAATGCAGCAGAGCACTTGATATCGGTAAGCTCTTTTGATTGATCATCGCACTGCCTATATAGGTGTTGGATATTTGACACTGCATTTTATATTCTTTAGGTAATAAGCCTCCAAGCCAGAAAAAATTTTCTAGTTATTTAAGACTTTTTGTCAAATAATGCATCAGCAAATAATGTAGGATCAAAATGCTGGAGATCTTCCATTCCTTCACCTACACCTATGAACTTAACTGGTACATCATATTCGTCTGAAATCGTAATGACTATGCCACCCTTTGCCGTTCCATCAAGCTTTGTAAGGACAATACCTGTAAGCTCTGAGATACTTCCAAATTCCTTTACTTGAGACACGGCATTCTTTCCTGTAGCAGCGTCAAGGACGAGAAGTGTTTCCTTTGAAGCTTCAGGAAAATTTTTCGAAATAATCTTATACATCTTTTCAAGCTCATTCATAAGATTTTTCTTATTTTGAAGTCTCCCTGCAGTATCACAGATAAGAACATCAATATTTCTCGCTTTCGCAGCCTGAATAGCATCGAAAACTACAGCTGAAGGATCTGCCCCTTCCTGATGCCGGATAACAGGAACACCCACACGATGCCCCCATATTTCGAGCTGCTCTATAGCTGCTGCACGGAATGTATCACCTGCAGCAAGCATAACCTTCTTTCCGTCCTGCTTAAGCATGTGAGCAAGCTTTGCTATAGAGGTGGTTTTGCCTGAACCATTTACACCTATCATAAGCATAACTAGAGGAGTATCTTTGCAAAGCTGATGCTTTTCTATATCATCACCGATCATTTCTGTAATGATTTTTTTTAGCTCTTCCATGACACCTTCAGGAGTGTCAATTTTTTCAGTCTTGATATTTTTTCTTAGCTTTTCAGTAATCTTCATAGTAGTATCCATACTGATATCTGAAAGGATGAGAGTTTCCTCAAGCTCTTCCATCATCTCTTCATCAATCTTATTTCTAAAGATTACGTCCTCGATCCTGCCAATCATGCTATTTTTGGTCTTAGAAAGGCCAGCTTTTAATTTACTAAAGAAGGATACCTTTTGCTTTTCTTTATCCTTCTTTGCAGAATCAGATTTGTCAGCAGCCTCGGTATCAGATTCATCGGCAGACTCAGCATCAGCAGCAGATTTATCATCGGCAGACTCAGCATCATCAGCCTCAGTGGCATCTGGTTTGGCAGGTGCCTTGCCAGCATCAGATTCAGCAGCAGCCTCATCATCAGCAGCAGCCTCATCATCAGATGCATCAGCAGCAGCCTCAGATTGCTCGATACCACTAGAAATATCAGACGCAGCAACGCCATCATCAGCATTCAGTTCACTATGCATCTTGTCATCAGCAGACTCAGCATCATCAGCAGATTTATCATCGGCAGACTCAGATTGCTCGATACCACTAGCAGCCTCAGATTCGTCAGCAGCCTCATCATCAGATGCATCAGCAGCCTCGGCATCAGATTCGTCAGCATCAAACTTGGAAATATCATCATCTGCTTTCAGTTCACCAGCAGTCTTTGTCATGTCAGCTTCAACAGTTTTTTCAGCTTCCCCTGCAGAGACATTTTCTGCAGAGACATTTTCTTTTTCATTTTCATCATCAGCAACTAAGGCATCATCTAAAGAAGGGGACTCGTCCTCCTTAATATCTGAATTAAGCCTTTCATCTTTACTTATATTTTCATTTTCTTTCGCTTTTCTTTTATTCTTAAAAAAGTCAAATAATGCCATGAATCCTCCTTCAAAACGATCGTCAAAACCCGCAATCTCATCCTACGCTAGCTTCATCATTAATTATTTCAAGTGCTTTCTTAGCAGCGGCTTGCTGAGCTTCTTTTTTGCTTTTGCCAACTCCAGAACTTAGCGGCTTTCCATTGCATATAAAAGATACATAAAAAGTCTTTTCATGTTCAGGACCTTCTTCTCTGTCTGTAACATAATAAAAATTTCTAATATTTTTAGAGACAAGCTTTTCCTGTAATGTTGTCTTATAATCATTTATAATTTTGCCGCCTGCAGCCCCATCTATAATTTCTGAAAATAGTCTGAGTACAAGCTCTTTTGCTGTGTCCCAATCAGAATCCTTATAAACAGCTGCTATAAGAGCTTCCATTGCATCAGCTACATAAGCGTGATATACGCTGCAATTATGCATGGAGCTAATCTGTCCCCCGCCAATTCTTATATATTTAG
>CAVJDC010000112.1:0-5473 GCA_963648085.1 Anaerovoracaceae bacterium | reverse complement strand
TCCGGGTGGATGCCCAATCGGTGAGAGACCGATTGATCTTCATCTTAAGGGTTTTGAAGCACTCGGAGCAAAGGTTGAAACTACAGATGAATATGTAGATATTACTGCAGATAAGCTTATGGGTGCACATATATATCTTGATTATCCGAGCGTGGGTGCCACAGAAAATATTATGTGTGCGGCAGTTCTTGCGGAGGGCAATACGACTATAAGCGGAGTTGCTAAGGAGCCTGAGATTGTAGCACTTGCAAATGTGCTGAATAAAATGGGCGCCAGAGTAAAGGGCGCAGGCGAGAGTACTATTACGATAAGAGGCGTAGAATCTCTTCATGGTACAGAATACACAGTCATTCCTGACCGCATAGAGGCTGGTACTTATATGATAGCGGCAGCTATTACTAGGGGTGATGTGTTGGTAAAGAATATTGTCCCTGATTATGTAGAGCCTATTATGGCGAAGCTTTCAGAGTGCGGATTCATCGTCGAGGATACGCTTGAGGGTATCAGAGTCAGAGGTGATATTGTCAAGAAACTTTCGCCTACATCGATAAAAACCCTTCCTTATCCTGGATTTCCTACAGACATGCAATCACCATTCATGGCACTTCTTACTACCATAGAAGGGAAAAGTGAGGTTTTCGAGACTGTATTTGAGAACAGATTCATGCATGTGGAAGAATTAAGACGAATGGGTGCAGATATCGAGCTTAATGGCAATAAAGCTATTATTTCTGGAGGTAAGAAGCTTACTGGCAGCCAGGTTATCTCTACTGATCTTAGAGCTGGTGCAGCTATGGTTCTTGCAGGTCTTACAGCAGAAGGTGAGACGGAGATTTCTGAAATATATCATATTGAAAGAGGTTATTCGCAATTTGTTGAAAAGCTCAGAGGCATTGGTGCTTATATTGAGCGAATAGAGTAGGGCATGACGTCTATTAGTGTTAGTCAGGCTTGTAGAAGTCAGCTTGCTGCTTAAAAATCAAAACCACCAGCCTAGCTGGTGGTTTGTTATATTTAAGCTGCAAAATAATCAACCGGAGCAGATTCAAGCGAGTCTGCTCCGGTTTTTTTAAGTCTGTTTTAGATTTTCACATATGTGCGGTGATTTTCGTACATGCATGAGGATTTTTCCATATGTGCGGTGATTTTCGTACATTCGTGATGAATTTATTTTTCCATGAGCAGGTCTGCTATCTTATAAACATCGCCTGCGCCCATAGTTAAAACGATGTCTCCTGGCTGGGCATTGTTGTGTACAAATTGGGCAATCTCTTCAAAGCTGCTGAAGTAGTAAGCTTCTCTTGAAGGCTGCTTTTCCTTGATCGCTGTGATAAGCTCCTTTGAGCTTACTTTATATATATTCTTTTCACGTGCTGCATAAATCTCAGCCATGATGAGGACATCAGCATCATCAAATGCTTCTGTAAATTCTTTAAAAAGGGCATTTGTCCTCGTATATGTATGTGGCTGGAAAACGCACCAGAGTCGCTTGTGGTCTCTGTTTTTTGCAGCGGCAAGGGTTGCCATGATTTCTGTCGGATGATGCGCATAATCGTCGATTAGGAGAACATTTTGACGTGTGGTTCCGATGATATCAAATCTACGTTGAGTACCTTTGTAGAGATTGAGCGTCTCCGCAATGACTTCAGGTTCAATTCCTAGAGTAGCGCATGCTGCAAATGCTGCAAGAGCGTTGGCGACATTGTGCTCGCCAGGTACGCTTAGGTGAAGGGACACTATCTTCTCGCCATTGCGAGTACCGCTGCATATATCAAAGAAAGGATTGCCATTTTTGTCAAATGAAATATTTGAAGCGAAATAATCTGAATTTTCACTAAATCCAAATCTTACTACATTGCACTTTGCATCCTTTGCGACCTTGTTTACAAAAGGATTTGCGTCATAAGCGATGATGTATCCATTTTCTGGAACTAGCTTTACAAATTTGTCAAAAGAAGCGGCAATATGATCGATATCCTTGAAGTAGTCAAGATGATCTGAGTCGATATTAAGAATGATCTCCATTTGAGGGCGAAGCTCTAGGAAGCTGTCCATATATTCGCATGCCTCCGTGACGAAGAGGCCGCTCTTGCCAACCTTTACGTTGCCGCCAAATTCTGCAAGATTTCCACCGACAAGTATAGTAGGATCTGTATCCGCATGCTCGAGGATAAGTGAAACCATAGATGTAGTGGTTGTCTTGCCATGAGTGCCTGAGACTGCAATGCTTACAGGATAATCACTCATAAGTGCTCCGAGAGCCTCAGCTCTTGAGACAATAGTGATGCCAGCCTCCCTTGCAGCGACTAGCTCGGGATTTGCATCCGAAACAGCAGCCGAATATATGAGAAGATCCGCACCCTCGATATTTGCTGCATCGTGTCCTATATATATCGTGATACCATTGCTCTTAAGACGGTCAGTCGTATCAGACTGCTTCATATCAGAGCCAGAAACTACATATCCTCTCAAGTGGAAAATCTCAGCTATAGCACTAAGTCCAATGCCGCCTATGCCAATGCAATGGACATGTTTGAATTTTTTTATATCTAACATACTCAAGTCACCTCTTTGCAATAAGGAAATCATTTCTCTAATAACGCAGCGCCAGATATCCATCGGTCTTTACAACGCAGCGCCAGATATCCATCGGTCTTTACAACGCAGCGCCAGATATCCATCGTCTTTACAACGCAGCGCCAGATATCTCTCACCTCTATAGGCTTCAGATCGGGGCAGAGTCAGCCAGCGCATAGATGAAATGATGTGAATCAGTTGCCGCATTCGATGCTGATTTCATTGAATAACGAAAGC
Organism: Anaerovoracaceae bacterium; assembly: GCA_963648085.1. Taxonomy (GTDB): domain Bacteria; phylum Bacillota; class Clostridia; order Peptostreptococcales; family Anaerovoracaceae; genus Alangreenwoodia. The sequence goes on along the minus strand of CAVJDC010000112.1, from coordinate 2,659 downwards.
AGATCGTCAACTCCGGCATCTTTTTTTTCATTTCCGCCTTTATCTAATATAACATTACCTTGATGCATCATCAAGAGTCGATTTCCATAATTGACAGCATATCTCAGATTGTGAGTGACCATTATTGTCGTGAGATTCTTTTCGCGTACGATCTTGTCAGTGAGTTCCATTATAATCTCGGCAGTTTTTGGATCGAGAGCAGCAGTGTGCTCGTCGAGAATGAGAAAATCGAGAGGCTGCATAACAGCCATGAAGAGTGCTAGAGCCTGTCTTTGACCGCCAGAAAGTGAACCTACAGGAACGTTAAATTTATCTTCGAGGCCTAGATTTAGTCCGCGCAGCATATCTTTATAATCGTCTATACGTGCTTTGTTTGTTCCGCGGCGAAGACCGTAGAGCTTTCCTTTATTATCCGCAATGGAAAGGTTTTCAAGTATGTTCATGCTAGGACATGTGCCCTTTGCAGGATCTTGGTATACGCGGCCTATTTTCCTGTGTCGGATGTAGTCCTTCATCGATGATATGTCAGTACCATTGACTGTGATAGAGCCTGAGTCAGCCAATATGGTACCGCAGATGAGATTTAGAAGAGAGGTCTTGCCAGAGCCATTGCTGCCGACTACAGAAATAAAATCACCATCGTTTATCTTAAGACTAAAGTCATTGAACAAAACCTGTTCGTTGACTGTTCCTACGTTGTATGTTTTGCAAATATTCTTAAGCTCTAGCATTCTTCTTCACCTTTGCCTTTCTTTCCATACTGATTACGAGGATAATTAGGAATAGCGCAGCAGTAATAAATTTCAGGTCTGATGCAGGAAGCCCGGCACGTATAGCAATCGCAACGCATGCTTTATACAGAATCGATCCTATTACAACGCTGGTTGTCACCTTCATGAAAGAGGCTTTTCTAAAGAGGCTCGTTCCGATGATAACACTTGCAAGACCTATTACTACAGTACCTGTACCCATGGAAGCGTCAAAAAATCGCTGCTGCTGAGCATAGATGCAGCCGCTTAGCGTCACAAGTGCATTTGCGATAGCGAGGCCTATTATTTTGATCTTACCTTTGTCGACTCCTTGAGAGGTGACGATTGTTTCATTGTCTCCGACAGCACGCAGCATATATCCAGATTTTGTATTGAGATACCAGTCGAGAGCGGCTTTCATTATTATAGTAATGATAAATATAATGATAAGCGTCTTATACGAAGCTGCTGCTCCAGTGAAAATGCTATTTACGAGATCGTTGTCGAAAATAGTATTTTTGTCATAAATAGGCAGGTTTGCACGGCCTGCTATGCGAAGATTGACTGTATAAAGAGCAGTCATCATGATGATTCCAGAAAGGAGATCGCGTACCCTTAGCTTGACATGGATTATTCCTGTGAGTATTCCAACGACTATACCTGCTGCAAATGAAGCAGCCAGAGCAATCAGTGGGCTGCCGCCCTTAGAAATAATGGATGCACCAAGGGCAGCACCTAGAGGAAAGCTTCCATCTACTGTAAGATCTGGAAAGTCCAGAATTTTGTATGTGATATATACGCCAAGGGCCATAATAGCATAAATAAGTCCCTGTTCGAAAACGCTTATTATAAGACTCATCATTTGTCTCCTTTAGAATTATTGGGTTGAGATATCAGCATGCATTGAATATCTCTTTTTAAGTAAGTGTAAATGCCAATATTAAAAAAGCAGCAATAGTATTATTCGACTGTAATTTCCTCAAATACTTCAGCAGCACTATTTACGTAGTCAGCGTCGATAGTGATGCCGAGATTTTTAGCTACAGCATTGTTTACATAGAGGCTTGCAGAGCTTGCTTCGATGAAAGGTGTGTTTTCTGCTTTTGCTTCGCCGCGAAGGATAGAAGCAGCCATTATGCCAGTTTCCTTACCAAGCTCATAGTAATCGATTCCCATAGAAGCGAGGCAGCCATTTTTTACCTGCTCGATTTCACTTCCAAATACAGGGATGCCAGCAGAAGAAGCCTTGTCAAGTACAGTCTGAAGAGCCTGGACTACTGTATTGTCAGTAAGATTGCAAATGCAGTCAACCTTGCTTGCTATATCAGAAGCTGCGAGATCTACGTCGGCGATTGTATTGATTCCTGTTTCAACTATAGTGAAGTCATAATCACCTGCCAGCTCTTTGTATGTCTTGATAGTGCTTACAGAATTTGCTTCGCTTGTAGTATAGATGATACCGATAGTCTTTGCATCAGGCATAATCTTTCTGATCATCTGGAGCTGTTCCTTTACAGGAAGTCTATCTGAAGAACCTGTGATATTTCCTGTGCTATTTCCGTCTTCGTCAGCGAGACCGGCTTCTGCTGGATCAGAAATGGCAGTATATATTACAGGAATGTCAGTGTCTTTTGCGGCATTGAAAGCAGCAGCAGCACTTGGAGTTGCGATGGCAGCTATCATGTCGACATTCTGTGAAATATAGCTGCTGGCGATAGAGGATGTAATGGAAGTGTCTGACTGTGCATTGTCATAGAGAACCTTGAGATTTTCTCCTTCCACGATACCTTCTTCTGCAAGACCTGCAAGGAATCCTTCACGACAATTGTCAAGAGATGGATGCTCCGCAAATTGTGAGATACCGATTGTATATTCTGCTGTATTTTTTCCTGAGTCTGAAGAGCCTGAGC
>CAVJDC010000111.1:0-5551 GCA_963648085.1 Anaerovoracaceae bacterium | reverse complement strand
CTGTTACTTTGGTCTCAATCTGTCCGTCTGCAGTCAGAGCGTTTCTTATCTCTTTCGCAAAGTCCCTGTTCTTTATCATTCCATCAGATTTCTTGACGGTCTGATCTACCTTTGCTTCATTCTGTACAGCATTGAAGGTCTGCTCGGTAGCAAGCCTTACTGTGAACTGCTCATCAGAATCTGCATCAGAGAATGTAAAGGAGTCACCTTCCTCACTTATCTCGAAACCTAAGTCTGCGAGATGAGTCTTAAATGATTCAAGATTCGTCTCATTGTCGATAGTGAGAATGTTGGAAGAGGAATCTAGTCTTCCTCCAAAAGCATTGCCTAAATTCTGCAAGGACTCTCTGTTTATAGAAGGAGAAGCCTGACCTAATATGCTTACGTCTACTGCCTTTACACCCCTATTGTAGAGCCAATGAAGCTTGTCTCTATCTTTTTCTGTCGCACCGACAAACTTAGAGTTGTTATCTGGATCCTGTATAACGTCTATCTTCCCAAGCTTCTCACCAGAATAGTCTCCTTTGACTTTGGAGATTTCCTGCGTAATGGTATTCATTCCTATTACATGAGGCTCTATGTTCTCTTTCTGATACTTCTTGTATTCCTTTAGGTTCTCCTTCGAGTTGAGAGTCTCATAGCGTGTGTCTATGCCTTGTCTCAGAGCCTTCGGCAGTGTATGAAGATCCTTTACAGTGCCTGGAATGAAAGATGCTACCATGACAGGCATGAAGGTACCCTTGTAGGATTCCCAGCCATCTTGCATATAATTGAGTAGTCTATGGGAAAGGTCTTCTATATCAAAGTCTCTCTCTTGATGTTCATTTGCCCACATCTTTGCCCAGTCTACTACGAGGTCGCCGACCATAGTCTGAAACATTTCCTCTAATGCTTCAGAGTTTGCATCCTTGAATCTGTTTATTCCGTATCCGATTATCCATTTCTTGACAGATTTCTCTGCTTCTTTAGTAGGGAACTTGCCGAGCTTTGCAAATCCTGCGACAGGATCTCGCGATGCAAACTCAATTATCGTATTCACAGCACCACCAAGAGCAGACCATACCTTTCTTGAAGTGTCTGATATTCTGTTGCCATTCTCATCGACAATATTGTACAGCTCTCTTGAAAGGCTTCCTGTCTCCACTGTGTAAGTGTTCGCAATGTTCGCAACTATTCCGATGTCTCTGCCTATTACTGCCCCTCTTGCTACACCGCTTGTCGCTTTGATTGCACTCAAGAAGCCTTGCTGTTCTTTCAAAACATTGGCGATGACTCCGACAGACTCCGCACCAGCAAGAGTACCATTTGCCATGCCCGCAATCGCACCTCCGATAGCTGCACCACCATATGTCAGAAGAAGAGACTCTGTTATTTGGTTCATGATAGGAGCAGAAGCTACGAAGCCTCTAGCAATGATGTTTCTATCTTTGTAGTCGCTGTGCTTTATGATTTTATGCTCAATCTCTTCCATGTCTTTCAGAAGCTGAATCTTAGTGTCTTCATCGTTTGTCCAGTCGAAGTGTAGCTGTTTCCATGCAAGATCCCTATTGTACCAATAGGTCATGTAGTTATCGCCAAAAGCCTTGATTACCCCATCGTCTTCCATGTCCGTACCCATGATAGCCCTGACGTAGTATTTGTGGTTTCTTGCAACCTTGCTGTAGGGTATGCCTAGACCTGTTGAAAGTGCTACATCTGCTGCAAAGCGATAGTCTCCACGTATTGCCTTCCCTGTGGGTGCTGATCCGTAGATTTTCATTAAGCTGTCGTACATCTCGCTGTAGGACTTCCTCGCATTCTCTACGTCCAACGTAGGAAGTAGGTCGTAATCTCTAGGAGACCATGCTCTCATTGGCGTAGAGTCTAAGTTCTCGAGATAGTTTATGGCATCATTGCTTATCTGCTTCTTAGGCTGTTGATAGATATACATATCATCTACAGTCTTTCCTTCGTCTACGCTTTTGAGTATGTATTTATTCTGTTGCTGTGACATGTATAATCTCCTTATTCTGCGTCTGCATCCCCTGGTTTATAAGTGGTGTCCAAAGAACGCTTCTGTATACTCCTTAGCTCCGGATCGTTCCTGAAGTCCTCGTCTGTCTTCTTCTGTCTATAAACGGAGGGGAATGTTCCTCCTTCAATCCCTTTGTAAGAATTTAGATCTTTTATTAGCTTTTCTGCAATCTCCGGTTCGTAGTCCTTTCCGTAAACTCTAACTTTGACAGGTTCCGTTTCGAAATGTGAATTATGATATCCATAATATTCAAGATTCTTGATTGTATCTGGGTCTAGCTGTAGCTCTTTGTATGGGTCGTAGACATATGTACCAAGTGCTTCCATTTCATTTTTGTAGACAATTGCATTGTTGTCTTCTTTGCTCCTTTCATATACAGCACTAAAAGGGGCCATATAATAGACATCTATCTTGGAGTCACTTTCGCTTACATAAACATAACCTGCATTATCGACACAGCCAATGTTGCCATCATCAAGTCTTATCTCTCTTAATCCTTCGCCTGCACCTTTCTTGACAGCAGTATCACCTGCAGTACACTTTGCAATTTTCTCAGACTGCTTGAATTGAGCAACCTCTTTTGTTGCCTTTGATACAGTTACGTATGCCTTGCTCTCATAGAGCCCCTTCATGCCATCAGAGAGGCCCTTGTCGTCTTTCATTTCTTTAAGAGTCTTGTACTTATGCCCTGTAATAGAGTCGATTGTGATATTCAACAGGGTATCCTTATTGAAATCCTTAGAGTTTTCACCATATAGATCTAGTTTGATGAGCTTGTACGCTTCAAGATCGATATAGGCATCGGCTGAGCCATCAGCTACAGCATCATATATCTGAGAAGCAGTTGCGTCTTCAAATCCTGCATATGTGTCACTTGTCCCACTAGCCATTCCTATAAAGCTGTCAATCATATCGCTTAGCTCTGTAGCACATTTGGAATTAAGAACAAAGTTGGCAAGCTCAGTGGCAAATTCTCTCTGTCCAGTTTCATTGAGAAGAAGATCCTTATTACTTCTGAGCTTTTCATCAATCATTTCTCTAAGGTCTATTCCGTTCTTGCCTAGCTCCCATATTATCGCCCGCTTCTCTTCGTCCGTCAGCATAGGGCCTAGTGCCATCATGAAATCATCTTCGATGGATTTGGAGGTCGTATAATAAAGGTCTTCTTTTCTCTTTTCGCCATTAACACCAAAATTTTCAGTGTAGTATTCAACAAATTTTGGAGAGAGTTTACCTTTTACATAAGATTGATTAAACGTATCTTTAACCTGCTTTGTAGAGTATTTTTGAGGATCATGCAACATCTCATATATCATTGCTTCTTCTGAATTGGCTGAATAGATTGAGAAAGAGCTTTTTCCCGAAGATGAGGAGGAGGAAGATGAACTCGATGCCATGCTCATTTCGTTAGCCATCTCGTTGACCTTACTGGCAACAAACATTTTTCCCTCAGAAGTTGAGATGCCATATTTTTCGCAGAATTCGTCTACAATAGGGCCATACTTTGTCTTCACGGAGAAGTCCATTCCTTCTTCATCGCCATAAATTTTATATAAACTGTCATCAATGGTGTTGCTGATATCTGCATACTCTCCTTCGGCAACAGTAGTTCCTGATTCTTTGAGGGAATACTTTGTGTAGGTTGCTTTGCTAACATCAAACGTTGCAATCTTGGTTTTGATTGCAATGCTGTCATTCTCTGTCAGAAGAGATATCCTTTGTGTTGTATCCCCTCTTATGCTCTGATTATGCTGAATGGCTGAAGCGTATAGTGTATTTCTTATCTTCTCGCTATTTGCATTCGTGGATTTCTTTGTTATTCCTGCATTCTCGAGAAGCCTATTTCCTATCTCCTCTCTATTTGCATTCGTGGATTTCTTTTTTATTCCTGCATTCTCGAGAAGCCTATTAAGCTCATTAAGTTCTACTAAAGAATTAGTCGCAATTGACTCTGAAACATAAGCATAAGCATCTGATGCTCTTGCTTGGCGATCTGTATAGTCAATAGTGTTCTGCTCTGCATAATATTTCTTCGAATAGAGCATGCCCGAATCCTTGTTCGTTGCGAAGAAGCTCTCTACTTGCTTGTTGTCTTTGAGTGTCTTTTTACAAAAATTCTCTGTTTTAGTCCATTCCTCTTCGATGGCTTTCAATCCATCTCCATATGTCATATCGCCAGCTATGACACTTTCCATGATTGCTTTTTCTTTATATGTGAGATACTCATATGCGAAGTTTGATAAAAATTCGGGATTTTCAGGGTCGTATGCACCTGAGAGGTCTGCTTTCCTTACAACACCATCGCTTCCATCATAAAGCCTTTTCGCATCATCGAATTTTGCAAGAAATTCTCCATCTGAATTAGCAATCATTTTGATCTGTGCATCATGAGTCTGCAATATGCTATTCTTTTGGGAAATGTCTATATACGTATCACATAGATACTGCCCAGAGGTTTCCCATTTAGACCGGCACATGCTTTGGAATTCCTCTGCTTCCTTTTCGCTCAGCCCTATTTTTTTAAGGTTGTCATTCTCAAACATGCCATTCAGCTCATTTTCCCAATTCTTTTTATATTCATCAGTGTTGGGATTCTTTATCTGCTCATTCCAGAATTGGCTTGCTCTCTTTCTCATGGCATTCTCAGCCATTGCAAAATGGTTATTCCTGATCTTGATATCCTGCATCTTGAGGTCAAGCGTATTGTTTATTGCTGAATGTGTAGCACTGTTGAGTGCAGTTCCGAAATTCTCAAATGATTTCGCAATATTTGCCATGCTCATACCTTACTCCTTGTCATATACACCTATGGACTCATAGTGTGTCTCTGCATCATATACTTTCTTTGCGTTCGTGTAGGTACTGTAAGTATCACTAGCACCGCTTACACCAAGAGTGAGTATATCAAAAGCCATCTCCCAAGGAGTATACTCGGCATCATCATAAGCTTCTTGAGCCAATTCCTTGTTGTACTCGATGTCTGCCTTGTTCTGCTCGTACTGAAGCTTCAGAGAAGCCATCTGCTCTGCATAGGCAGCTTTTGTATCCTCTATGCTGTTCGCATAGCTTTCCATACGTGCTGAGCTGTCCCAATAGTTGTTGTATGCTTCTTCAGCCATCTGCTTTGATGTGAGACTCAGATTCTGCTGTGCACTTGATATCTTCTCTCTCGCTTCTCTCTGTATCTGCCGTTGCCTTATGCTTGAAGTACCGCTGTTTCTTGCACCCGTGACAGCCAAGGACCGATTGAAAGCACCTTCAGTATCTGCCACGCTTGCGATTACAGAGGAAAGCTCTCTATACATCGAGTCCTGCTTTGCGACATTGGATATTGAAGCGTTCTGAGCAGATGTATCTCTTAGAGCAGATGTCTGATTTATATTCCAGTTGAGATTCTTTACGTTTCTGTCTTTCTGATTCGTCAGTGCAGTCTGATTCTGCGTATAGCTTTTCTCAAGATAGTCAAGGTCGGAATCGAGCTTCGCAATCTCTTTCTTGAGCTTTGACTGCTGTTGTGCCGACTCCTCAGCCTTAGAC
>CAVJDC010000110.1:4892-5596 GCA_963648085.1 Anaerovoracaceae bacterium | reverse complement strand
ATCATGAAGAACCTTAAGCCATATAGACTTTTGTCCTGAAAGTGCTTTCTTCATATCCTCATAATCATCGCTGTTTTGCAGCGTGAAAACTTCACAGTCAGCTGAAATTTCATAAAGAAATGAAAATGAAGTTGAAGTATCCGACTTTTCTTCCTCATCGCAATATCCATCAGCAAGCTCAAATGGAAGCGTTATATCACTATTTGAAAGCCTTGATTCAGTAATATCAGAAATTATTTTATCAAATCCGGATCTTGTACCTGACGAGATCTTTGATTTCTGGTTTTTCGCTGATTCTTGTCTATCTGACAAACCCGGAGCATCTGAATTTATAGAAGAATCTGAACTAACTAAATCAGGATTTTGATTTATCAGTTTTTTTATAAATGAGTTAAAGTCAAGCTTCTTATAGATCTCGATAAGTGTATCATAATCTGGCTGCACATAATGCATCTTTTCAAAATCAGTATCAATAGGAACGAATTTGTTTATCGTTGCAAGTCTTTTACTCATCATGGCAAGCTGTGCATTTTCCTCAATCTTATCACGAAGCTTGCTCTTTTTCATAGAGTCGACAGAAGCTATGACATTTTCTACAGAGCCATACTCGTGCAGCAGCTTAAGTGCTGTCTTCTCTCCTACACCTGGAATCCCTGGAATATTGTCAGATGAATCTCCCATAAGTCCCTTCAAGTCGATAAATT
>CAVJDC010000110.1:0-4882 GCA_963648085.1 Anaerovoracaceae bacterium | reverse complement strand
GGAGTAAGTCCATATTTTTTTTTTTTTTTTTCATGATCATAGACCTCAAATTCGCTGATACCACGCTTAGTAAATATGATTTTCGTGACATGGGTAGCTAACTGAAGAGCATCTTTATCTCCGGTAATGATAACAGGCTCAAGTCCTTGTTTTTCTGACTCATATGCGAAGGTTCCTATAATATCATCAGCCTCGAAGCCATCGATTTCTTCCATATGAATATTCATAGCTGTAAGTATTTCTTTGAGAATTGGAAATTGCATCGCAAGCTCGAGAGGCATCTTCTTTCGACCAGCTTTGTATTCTTCATATTCATCGTGACGAAATGTCGGAGCTTTTCTATCAAAAGCAACCGCAATATACTTCGGCGAATAATCCTTTAAAATTTTTGAGAGCATATTTAGAAATCCAAAAATTCCTTGTGTATATATGCCGTCTTTTGTGATCATTGGCCTTTGAATTGCATAATATGCACGATTCATAAGGCTATTTCCGTCTATAATAATAAATCTGTCTGCCATAATTTTATCCTGTTTGTCTTATTCTCTTTATTCTATGCATTAAAAGTAAAAGCGTTATAACGAAGCACTTGATTGTCTCATCCTTTATCAGCAGCGGACTGGGTTCCCGACTCTCGGTTGTATCCATTAAAAATCCAATGTACTGCTCCATATCGATTGTGCTGCATGGAGAAAATATATAAGGCGGCATCCGGAAATCCGGATGCCGCCAGAATGTCACTGCATTTTTGTCACTGCATTTTCCCAGACAATATTTACTTTATCATTTTTAGCTCTGGATGTCAAAATCTCTGTAGAAGCATGTAAAATTCCCAGTATGACACGCAGCCCCAATCTGCTCTGCAATCACTAGCAGCGTATCCACATCACAATCATAGCTGATTTTTTTTACTTTCTGGAAATGTCCAGATGTCTCGCCTTTATTCCACATGGACTTGCGGCTTCTGCTATAGAACCAAGTAGTTCCTGTCACAAGAGTGCGCCTTACGGCCTCTTCATTCATATAAGCCAGCATCAGCACCTTGCTTGTCTCATAATCCTGAACGATAGCTGGGACAAGTCCGTTTGCGTCGAAACGTATCTGTGATATAATTTTCTCATTTTTTTCAGATATTGTAATCATATGTGTCTTATTTTCTTCCATATTCATATTTATTTTCTCCGAGCATCGTGCCAACATTTAGTGATGGTGCAGGCATGATTGATTTATATTCTCATATTTATACCATTTGCACTTAGATAGCGTTTAAGATCTTTTATGTCGATTTCACCGAAATGAAATACACTTGCTGCGAGGCCTGCATCAGCTTTGCCTTCTTTGAAAACTTCCAGGAAGTGTTCTTTTGTACCTGCTCCTCCCGATGCTATTACTGGAAGGCTTACGGCTTCTGAAACTATTTTGTTTAATTCAATGTCGAATCCTGTCTTTACGCCGTCTGCGTCGATAGAATTGAGAACAAGCTCGCCTGCACCAAGCTTTTCGCCGCGGATTGCCCATTCTATCGCATCGATTCCAGTAGGAGTCCTTCCGCCATTTACGTAAACTTCCCATGAATCGCCACTTCGCTTGGCATCTATTGAAAGTACTACGCATTGATTTCCGAACTTAAGTGCTGCCTCAGTAATGAGACTCGGATTTTTCACAGCAGCTGAATTTACTGAGACCTTATCAGCACCCGCTCTTAGTACTTTGTTGAAATCGTCGATCGTTCTGATCCCTCCACCTACTGTAAACGGAATATAGACATTTTGAGCTGTCCTTTCGACTACGTCAAGGAAAATGTCACGTTGTTCGTTTGAGGCAGTAATATCGTAAAATACAAGCTCGTCGGCTCCTATATCGCTATAATGTTTTGCAAGCTGTACAGGATCGTCTACATCTTTTAGACCTTTAAATTTTACACCTTTTACTACTCTGCCATGATTTACATCAAGGCAGGGAACAATTCTTTTAGTCAGCAATCTTTTCACCCTCCTTTAAAAAATTCTTAAGAAGCCGCATGCCTGTGTCTGAACTTTTTTCTGGATGAAATTGCATGCCTATTATGTTGCCCTTGCGAACAACGCCAGGAACCCTTACACTGTAGTCAGCATAATAAACAACGTCATTCCAATCCTTTGGAATCGCATAATATGAATGAACAAAATATGCATATTCATCGTCGCCAAGTCCGTCACCTATCGAGTCAAAACGATTCCGTTCAAGCTTATTCCAACCCATATGAGGAATCTTATATGATTCATTCCATGACTCATCATTTTCTTTTCCAAAACGTACTACATTTCCCTTGAGAAGTCCCAGACCTTCCCATTCTCCGTCCTCGAAGCTTTTTTCAAAAAGCATTTGCATTCCGAGGCATATTCCAAGAAACATCCTGCCCTCGCCTGTTGCTTTTATAATATATCTGTCAAGTCCAGAAGCCTTGAGATTTTCAATAGCTTTACCAAATGAACCTACCCCTGGAAGGATAAGTGACGTACATTTATCCAAAGTCTTGGGATCAGCAGTAAGTATAACCTCTCCTCCCAGCTTTTCCACTGCCTTCATAACGCTTTTTACGTTGCCAGCATCGTAATCTATTACACCTACCATATCTAAAATATGCTCCTTACCTAAAATGCACTCTTTATCTAAAATGCGCTTCCTTATCTGAAATACACTTACTCTTCTAAAATGCTCTTCCTTATCTGAAATGCACTTACTCTTCTAAAATGCTCTTCCTTATCTGAAATGCACTTTCTCTTCTAAAATGCACTCTTTATCTAAAATGCGCTCTTTATCTAAAATGCGCTCTTTATCTAAAACGAGTTCTTTTTTATAAATATCATCAATTTGACACTTACCGAAGATTTATTTTCAGTCAAATTTACTCAAATCTTATTTTTATCGCATTTCCGTGAGCTGTCAACCCTTCCACGTCAGACATGCGTACTATGTCATCTTTGACTTCAAGCAAATCTTCATATGAATATCTGATGATGCTAGTTCTTGTCATAAAATCATAGACACCAAGTGGTGAGGCAAATTTTGCTGCACCGCTTGTAGGAAGCGTATGATTTGGTCCTGCCATATAATCTCCAAGAGGTTCAGACGAGTAATCTCCCAGAAGAACTGCGCCAGCACTTGTGATCATACTGAGATATCGTTCAGGTTCTGTCACTGCAAGCTCAAGATGTTCAGGTGCGATATCATTTGCAATAGCTATGGCACTCTCTATATCCTCTGTAATAAATATCGCTGCATTATTTTCTATAGATGCTGCAGCAATTTGCGATCTTTCGAGATTTTGCAGCTGTTTTTTTATCTCTGCGGCAGCTGCCTCTGCAATGATAGTACTGTCTGTGATAAGTATAGCTGATGCCATCCTGTCATGCTCCGCTTGAGAGAGCATATCAGCAGCGATAAATGCTGGATTTGCATTACTGTCCGCAACTACGCATACTTCACTTGGACCTGCTACCATGTCTATATCAACAGTGCCAAATACATACTTCTTCGCCCTGGCTACAAATGCACTTCCCGGTCCTGTAATTTTATTTACAGGTCTTATAGATTCCGTACCATAGGCAAGAGCAGCAATTCCCTGCGCACCGCCTGCCTTGTAAATTTCATCTGCTCCCGTAATCTTTGCGGCAGCGAGTACATACTTGTTTATCTTGCCATCAGGACCCGCAGGTGAACACATTACGACTCTTGGGCATCCTGCAATCTTTGCAGGAATGACATTCATGAGAACTGTAGATGAAAGAGGTGCAGTGCCTCCGGGAATATATACACCTACATTTTGAATCGGTACTATAAGCTGACCTAGCATGATATCTTTGCCTTCATTATACGACCAAGTCTTCATCAGCTGCTTTTCGTGAAATGAACGGATATTGGCTGCAGCTCTTTCAAATGACGATATCACTTCCGGCTCCACACTGTCATATGCTTCCTCAAGCTCTTTCTCTGTGACTCTGAGTTCACCTATAGTTTCACGATCTGGTCCACCAAATTTTTCACTGAAATGATAGAGTGCCTCATCGCCATCTCGCCTTACAGTCGCGATAATATCTTTTACTGCAGAATCTATAGTCTCAAAATCTTCATCCGTTCTGTTGCTAAGAAAGCTGACAGCCTCAGCCTCCTGCCCTTTTTTTATTCTGATAATCTTCATATGTCAAATCCTTTTTTAAACTTCAAGAGCTTTCATAATCTCGAGAACGCGCTGCTGCCTTGTCTTGAGACTGGCTCTGTTTACGATAAATCTCGCACTGATATCAGCAACCTTTTCAACTACCTCAAGTCCATTTTCACGCAGCGTATTTCCTGTCTCAACTATATCAACGATTACATCTGATAAACCGACTATCGGAGCAAGCTCGACAGAGCCATTTATCTTTGTTACCTCGATAGATTTTCCAATTTTTGCAAAATGCTCCTTCGCAACCTTTGGATATTTTGAAGCTACTCTAAGCTTCTTGCTAAAATCATATTTATATCCGTGCGGTGCGGCTACAGCAAATATACATTTGCCATATCCAAGATCCATCATTTCAAATACATCAGAACCGCTTTCCATGAGAGTATCTTTACCTATGACGCCGACATCGCATGCTCCTTTTTCGACATAAATGCCTACGTCTACAGCCTTTACAAATATAATTCTGAACTTTCCTGTAGAATCCTCAAAAATGAGTTTTCTGCTTTCTTTTGTATATTCTGGGAACGTAATGCCAGCCTCTTCAAACTTTTTAAACGTAATATCAGCAAGTCTTCCTTTTCCAAGAGCAATAGTGAGTACATCATCACAGTCTTTTGACTCTGTTGAGTCATTTCTCTTTGCTTCAGCTGGTGTGTCACCATTCCTTTGTTCAGC
>CAVJDC010000109.1:0-5602 GCA_963648085.1 Anaerovoracaceae bacterium | reverse complement strand
AGCACCTGCAGCCTGACGGAAGTTCAGAGCACCTGCAGCCTGACGGAAGTTCAGAAAATCTGAAAGAATACACTGCAGCAGAAGAATATACATTGTGGTATGCTCATGAGGTGGAATTTTGGCATAGATATTTTGATCTTGACAGAGATTATGGGACGATAAAAGAAGTTCTTTCTCATGATGATGAAGTAATGACGACCGCAATTGAGCATGGATTTGGGATTAGACTTCTTCAGCAGGATCCTTGGGAGAATGTGATTTCATTTATAATATCGCAAAATTCAAATATTCCACGCATAAAGAAATGTATAGAATCGATAAGCAGGCTTTATGGAAATTTCATATGTAAGTGGCGAGGCAAGGATTGGTATGACTTTCCAGATGCAGCGGCACTTGCAGCCTTGACAACAGAAGATTTGGCCGAGTGCAGACTAGGATATCGCGACAAATATGTAATCGCTGCGGCTAGAAAAATAGCAGCGGATGACGGCAGAATGCTGGCAGCAGCAGAAAATACATTGAAGAAAAATGTAAAAAGTGCTGTGAATACTCAGATGATATCGGAAGATGACGGCAGAATGCTGGCAGCAGCGGAGGGTATTTCTGGCGAAAATGCAGCTTTGATGAATTCTGATGAGGCTGAAAGATATATAAGGAGCTTTCTTGGAGTTGGTCCGAAGGTGGCGGATTGTATAATGCTTTTCGGGCTTAAGTATTATGACAGCTTTCCAATTGATGTATGGATGAAACGAATCATGTCAGAGCTGTACGGCTTTGAAAAAAATGATGTCGCATCGATGAAAAGTTATGCAAAAAAACACTTTGGGAAATATAGCGGATTTGCACAGCAATATCTTTTTTATTATGCTCGTGAAAATTTGTAATAAACTATTGACAATGTCAGATAAAAGGTTTAAATTAATGTTAGCACTCAAAGGGAACGAGTGCTAATAGAAAAAGTTGAATATTTGCACAAGACAATATGCTGCTGATTCGGTGACATAAGCAAAATATGGATGACTTGGCAATAAGCTAAGGCAGCAAATGCGCGGCACCTGCAGACAGCAAGCTAAGGCAGCAAACGCGCGGCACCTGCAGACAGCAAGCTAAGGCAGCAAATGCGCGTCACCTGCAGACAGCAAGCTAAGGCAGCAAATGCACGGCACCTGCAGACAGCAAGCTAAGGCAGCAAATGCGCGGCACCTGCAGACAGCAAGCTAAGGCAGCAAACGCGCGGCACCTGCAGACAGCAAGCTGATAGCTGCAGCGAGTGCAAGGAGTCATTTTTTGTGCAGTGAAATATGAAAGGAAGTAATATTATGATCAGACCATTAGGCGAAAATGTAGTTCTTAAACAGCTCGAAGCAGAGTCAAAAACAAAGGGAGGCATCATCCTCACTACTGCAAACCAGGAAATTCCTCAGGTTGCAGAAGTTATTGCGGTAGGTCCAGGAACAAAAGATGCTCCTATGGAGTTATATCCAGGAGAAAAGGTTATCTTCAAGAAGTATGGCGGCACAGATGTGACTATAAATGGAGAAGATCTCATCATTATGCCTCAGTATGACATCCTGGCAGTTCTTGACTAGTTAGGATCTGGCTGACAACTCTTGTAGTTAAGATTTAGCGGACAAGCTCTTGTAGTTAAGATTTAGCGGACAAGCTCTTGTAGTTAAGATTTAGCGGACAAGCTCTTGTAGTTAAGATTTAGCGGACAAGCTCTTGTAGTTAAGATTTAGCGGACAAGCTCTTGTAGTTAAGATTTAGCGGACAAGCTCTTGTAGTTAAGATTTGGCGGACATGCTCTTGCGTGCAAGTCTCTGCATAGTTTTGGCTATGCAGAGCATTAAGATATCTGCTGTAGACTAAGATATATAGTCTAAGCTTTAGAAAGTCTGGAAAATTGATATTCAAAAAGGCTTAGAAATAGGTATTGTAAAGCTTTAGATGCGATGTCAAGGGCTCGGAAATAGATAGTGTAAACCTTTAGAGGCGATATCAAGGGTCTTAGGGATAGACATTACGAAACTTTAGAGGCGATGTCAAGGACTCGGAAATAGATATTGTAAAGCTTTAGATGCGATGTCAAGGACTCAGGAATAGATATTGTAAAGCTTTAGAGGCGATATCAAGGGTCTTAGGGATAGACATTACGAAACTTTAGAGGCGATGTCAAGGACTCGGGAATAGATAGTGTAAACCTTTAGAGGCGATATCAAAGAGCTTCAGGAATAGAGCTTGAAGAGCTTTAATGGGTATATCAAGGGCTTAGGAATAGATATCGTAAAGATTTAGAAGTTTATTATTGAAAATTAAGGAGTTGATTTCGCAAGTTAAGAAATCGACAGGTATGTTATAAACAGATATGATATAAGGAGAAAGAAATGGCAAAAGATATTCAATTTGGTGAAGAAGTCAGAAGAAAACTTGAAGCAGGCGTTGATAAGCTTGCAAATACTGTAAAGGTTACACTTGGACCTAAGGGCAGAAATGTATTGCTTGAAAGATCTTATGGTGCACCGCTCATTACAAATGATGGTGTAACTATCGCAAAGGACATCGATCTTGAGGATCCATTTGAAAATATGGGAGCACAGCTCGTCAAAGAGGTTTCTACAAAGACAAATGATGCTGCTGGTGACGGAACTACTACTGCTACACTTCTCGCTCAGATCATCGTTAAGGAAGGTCTGAAGAATGTAGCTGCAGGTGCAAATCCTATGGTACTTAGAAGAGGTATGCAGGGTGCTGTTGATGTCGCTGTAGATGAGCTTAAGAAGATGTCTAAGGCTGTAGAAGGTAAAGAAAATATCGCGCAGGTAGCTTCTGTTTCTGCAGGTGACGAAACTATCGGTAAGGATATTGCGGACGCCATGGAAAAGGTTACACAGGAAGGCGTTATCACTGTAGAAGAATCAAAGTCTATGGAAACTACAGTAGAAATCGTAGAAGGTATGCAGTATGACAGAGGTTATCTCTCAGCTTATATGGTAAATGACACAGATAAGATGGTTGCAGCTTTGTCAAATCCATACATTCTTATTACAGACAAGAAAATCACAAACATCCAGGACCTCCTTCCTGTACTCGAACAGATTGTTCAGCAGGGCAGAAAGCTACTCATTATTGCTGATGAAGTAGAAGGTGAAGCGCTTGCTACTATCGTACTGAATAAGCTCAGAGGCACATTCGAATGTGTATGCACAAAGGCTCCAGGCTTTGGTGACAGAAGAAAGGAAATGCTCAAGGATATCGCTGTTCTTACAGGTGCTACTCTCATTTCTGAGGAAGTGGGCATGGATATCAAGGACTGCACTATGGATATGCTCGGTACAGCTGAGACAGTTAAGGTTTCTAAGGAAAATACTGTAATTATCAATGGCGGCGGTCATTCTCGTCTTATCGAAGAAAGAGTTAAGCTCATCAGAGCACAGCTCGAAGAGACAGAATCAGAATTTGACAGAAATAAGCTTCAGGAAAGACTTGCAAAGCTCGCAGGCGGCGTAGCTGTCATCAAGGTAGGTGCTGCTACTGAGACAGAACTTAAGGAAAAGAAGCTGAGAATCGAAGATGCTCTGAATGCTACTCAGGCAGCAGTTGAAGAAGGTATCGTTCCTGGCGGCGGAACTGCTCTCATAAATGTTATTCCTGCAGTCTCAGCTTATGTAGAGACACTTACAGGTGACCTGAAGACAGGCGCAGCTATTATCAAGAGAGCTCTCGAAGAGCCTGTAAGACAGATCGCAGAAAATGCAGGCTTCGAAGGTTCTGTAGTAGTTGCTAAGGTTAAGTCAAGTGCTCCTGGCACAGGCTTTAATGCTGCTACAGAAGAATATGTAGACATGATGGCAGCTGGTATCGTAGACCCTACTAAGGTTACAAGATCTGCACTCCAGAATGCCGCTTCAGCTTCAGCTATGCTTCTGACTACAGAATCATGCGTAGTTGAAATCAAGAAGGAAAATGGTCTTGAAGCTCTCGCAGCAGCTGCAGCAGGCGGCGGCATGGGCGGTATGGGCGGCATGGGTATGATGTAAGCTGACCCAACTCACAGATATAGGCCAAACAATAGGTCCAGCAATAGACCGAGCAACCATACGGCTTGACAATAGNNNNAGCAATAGACCGAGCAACCATACGGCTTGACAATAGATTATCCCGTCAGATTTTAAAAAGTCTGACGGGATTTTTTGCGATTTTAAATTTTAATAGGTCTTATTTTTGGATTTTTGTACAAACTTTGTATTGTGCATACAGAAAAAATGGTGTAAAATTATTTACTAACACAACACGCCTTGGCATGTTCTGAAAGTATTAGGTGCTCCGAAATATTCGACGTGCTTTGAGGACTAGGGAAACTCAAAGACTTTGAAGATAGTGTGGGGCAAAGCTATAGAAAAAAGGCTTATGTGTGTAAAAAGGGGGACGAATTGCCGTGTAGGCATACGAATCAAAGGACTAGAGGTTTAGAGATGGACAAAAATTTTGAAATAAACAGAAAGAAACCAAAAAGATCTAATTTAAAAGTTCTTTTGATATGTGCATTTTGCATACTTTGTTTAGGACTGATTTTTTTTAGAGGATCGGGAAATCAAGAGCTTTTGAATCATGAATCCGATTTTGGGAAAGATTATTCTATGACAGGAAGCAGTATCAGTGCTGACGACCTGTCAAGCAGCGAGAAAAAAATAGCTGCCAGTGGCAATACTAAATTTTTGAAGCAGTTTTCAAAGAAAGACCAGGAACAGCTTAAAAAGGATGCTGCGGCAGGAAATCTTATTCTTGTAAATAAGCAGAATGCTGTGCCTAAGGATTATGTCCCTAGCGATTTGGCTGACATTTCATATTATGCAAAGGATCGTGCTGCTGAGACCAGATTTATGAGAGCGGAGGCGGCAGAGCATTTTAATCTTATGGCGGAGGATGCATCTTCTGAGGGAGTGGATTTCGTAATGACTACTGCATATAGGTCTTATGATTTCCAGACGAATCTATTTAATTATTACGTTTCACAAAAGGGTAGTGAGGAAGAGGCAAATAAGACTAGTGCAAGACCTGGCCAAAGTGAGCATCAGACGGGGCTTGCAGTAGATGTCTCGTGTGCTGATATAGATTATAAAATTTCAAGTGATTTCGCGAACACACAGGCTGGACAGTGGCTAAGAGCAAATTGTTATAAGTACGGATTTATTCTTAGATATACTGCTGAAAATCAGGATATTACAGGATATCTGCCAGAAGCATGGCACTTTAGATATGTAGGAAGTGTGGCTGCAAAATATATCTGGGAAAATGATATCACTCTAGAGGAATTTCTAGAGCAATCAGGACTTACTCACAGCTATGAAGAGTTGTATGCACAGTGATTGCAGCAATTAAACTGTGCCCCACAGCGCACGTAGAGAAAGGCCCGCATTGTGAGAAACTTAGAGTGGATTGTGTAAATAATGCCGAAAATCGCGCAGATTCTTGAGATTGAAGCTTGTGCTGGCCATGCCGAGAATCGTGCAGATTCTTGAGATTGAAGCTTGTGCTGGCCATGCCGAAAATCGTGCAGATTCTTGAGATTGAAGCTTGTGCTGGCCATGCCGAAAATCGTGCA
>CAVJDC010000108.1:0-5725 GCA_963648085.1 Anaerovoracaceae bacterium | reverse complement strand
AATTTTTAGTGCGTTTTAAATTTATTTTGAGTTTTAAAGTGCAGCAGAACACTGACAAACTGCTTTATCAGCGAACTGTGCAGCTTGCCTGATCAATGAACTGTATGGCTCGCTTGATCAATGAGCTATGTGGCTTGCTTGATCACTGAACTGTGTGGCTCGCTTGATCAGTGAACCTTGTGGCTTTCAGCGACGCCGAAATCATATTGCAGATAATCTGGAAGTTCATTCTCCATCGGAATATCAAACAAATATGTCACGACGTCTTTTTTCTTCTGTTCATCGTAAGAGACCTGCTTGCGAGGGTTTGTCAAGCGGCCCTTGCCGACATAAGTAAATGGCATCACGATACCATTTTCGCTTGAGACCTTTCGAATGAAGAGGAGGGCTTGCTGACTTTCATTAAGCTTTTGCAAGTCAGAAGCTGATATATTCGCCATAGTTTCCCATTGAAACAACGCCGGCTCGATAAATTTATCTTTGTAATTTAGTCTCTCAGCGACAGAAGCATCCTTTTTGAGCGATGCAAAGATTACGACAGTTTTGCCATAATAATATGTTCCAACCTGATTGTGTCCTGGATTTTTCAAAAGCTTAAGCTGTACTTGATCCATGCGGTAGCTTAACCAAAGCTTAAAACCTGTTTCCGTGCCATAATCAGCTGCAAATCGAGTCAGACCATATTTAAATAAATCTTCGAGATATTCCACATATTGATCGTCGAGAGGAATGTCATTTAGGGTACACTTCCCATCATCGACAATCAAAAAACCACTATTCTGCATGTATTTAAGAGCATGCTCAAGTTGTTCATATGAAAAATCGGTAATTGCTTCCGACATGTGAGAATTTATCTCGTCCAAGTTTGATATTCCATGTATAATACTGTCGAAGACAAGATATTCGTGTTTCCTTACAAGAGGAAGCATCGCGCACAGATAATTTGCGAATGCAATCTGTCTTTCCGTAAATATAGGAAGAAGCCTTGCATCTTCATTATTGTCATCTAAGATGCCATGTAAAAAATTGTAATATGAAACACATTTTTTGCCACCAATTTTGATACTCATAAAACGAATTAAATCAGGAGCGCAGTCATTATTGAGATAATCTATATGCTTTGGGTATGACTCTGCATTAATATATTTCTTGAAATTAAAATAATCCTGTTTTAGATAAATAAGGCTATTGAAATTCTCACGCTCAATATAGCTTATAATTTCTTCCTTACTCAAATCATCTATATGAATTTTCACACCATAATTATCAAGCCCAATTGCCTTGAAGTCATCTTGAACAAGTGCCTTCATCAGTCTTTTTTCGAGGACAAAATTTTCTGCCAGAGACGACAGTGCAAATGCAATCTGTACGCTTCTTTTATAACTATTGCCAATAAAATCAAGAACAGTTACATATTTCTTGTTCTCATATTTTCGAAGACCGCGGCCAAGCTGCTGGATAAAAATCGTGGAGGATTGTGTAGGGCGCAGGAAAAGCACCATGTTTACGCCAGGAATATCGACACCCTCATTGAGAATATCAACGGTAAAAAGGATCTCAAGTTCCTTTTCTTCACTTTGCAAGTCATTGTAGGCACGAATTCTCTCTCCTATATCATTTTTTCCTGTGAGATAAGCCGTCTTATAATGTTCACTCATCATCTCGCACATCATGCGTGCGTGTGTGACATTTCGACAAAAAGCAAGTGCCTTAAGTTTTCCCTTCGGTCGATGTTTTTCAATCTCACGTGTGATGAAATCACCATGTTCTACCGTTGCGAGCTGTGCTACCATCCTGCGTTCTTCACTCTTGGTGAGTCCGTAGTTTATCATTTCGTCACGAATGCCATAATAATGAAATGGTACAACAAGGTCATTTATAATCGCATCGCGGAGTCTAAGCTCGAATGGGACATTTTTGTCAAATAGCTCGAATACATCCTGATTGTCCATTCGCTCTGGAGTCGCTGTAAGTCCAAGCAGAAATTCTGGCTCAAAATAATCGATAATCCTTCGATATGTCTCAGCCGCAGCGTGGTGGCATTCATCTACAATAATATAATCAAACCAATCCTTTGAAAAAAGCTCAAGAGTCTTCGCCATCGTAATGTTTGTTGCAAATACGAAATCAGCGTCCATTTCCTTACTTTCTCCGCTAAACACTCCGTAACTCACAGAGCTTCCAAAAACATCCTGAAATGTCTCAATTGATTTTCTTAGAATTGATCCTTCATGGACAATATAAAGGAGTCTTTTCGGTGAAAAATTCAGTGCATCGAATGCTGCAAGATAAGTCTTTCCTGAACCTGCAGCGGACACAACTAATGCTCGAGAAGTACCCACGGCACGATATCGGTTTAATTCCTTTAACGCTTTACGCTGCATATAATTCGGTTTTATTCTTGCCGTATGCAAATCGTAATCCATATCCCAGCGCTCAATGGCGAAATTTAGTTTGCTGGTATAAAGATTGATAATATCTGTATTTAGGGGATGTGTGCTGTCCCATTTGTCACTAAATTCATGCATTGCATCTGTAAAAAGTTCGCTTGCATCTTCAGAGTCTACAGCAATATCCCATTCCACATTTTTTAGAAGAGCATAACGAGTAATATTTGAAGAACCTACTATCACCTCGCATCTGTCACCATATTCAAAAAGATATCCCTTAGAATGGTATCCGACTGTCATATATCCACTGTCATGAAAACATTCGTGATCCAAATGACACTTAAAATTTTCGCACCTTTCTTGCAATGCCAAAAAACTCTTAAGCGATTCAATGTCTGTGAAATTCTGATACGTAGAAGCAATAATCCGCCCGATGGCACCGCGCTCTACCGCCGCTTCGATATCCCTCCACAGCAGCACTAGCCCCGCTTTTTTTATAAAGCTGACCGAAAAGTAAAATGCTGTGCAGTGGCGCAGGCTGTCCTTGATCTTTTCAAGAAATGTAAGCTCAGTATAATTTGTCAAAAATTGGTTAGACATAAGTTTCTCTCTTTCATCCGTCTCCTCGCAAGCATCGCCAGCCGCGCTTTCACAAGTTCTCACAGCCGTCCTTTCGCAAGCTCTCCCAGCCGTCTCACAGCCGTCCTTTCGTAAGCTCTCTCAGCCATCCGCCAGCCGTCTATTCGTCAGCCATGTCAGCTAAATTCCATCACTAGCTCTCTCAATCATCTGCCTATACTGCTCTTTCACACTCTTCGGGCCGAGAATCTGCACTTTGCCGTCAAATCCAAATACCCAGCCGAAAAATGTCTGACTTGCAGCTACCTCCGCCTGAATTCTAAATGAAGTCATATCATAAGCAAGCGTCGTGACGTCCTCTCCAAACCTGTCAACCATCGTCTTCATAAGACTATTGTCACAGCGAAGGTCGACAAGGACCCTCTCACCGGAGAACATAAAAAATACTTCCTTTGTATAATTTTCAATGTCAAAATCATCAGGCATCGGAATGATATACTTCGAGAGAATCGTTGGTCTTGCAGCGATACGATCTACCCTAAAGCTGACCACGTCTTGCTGCTTTTCAGAATATCCCAGAGCATAATAATAATCTCCATACCAAAGCAGCTTGTATGGGCTAAGCTTATAAATCTCCCCCTTATTCTTCAATACCTTCTTTTTAAGTCCAGTATAATCATAATATTGAAAAGAAATCTGTCTGCCCCGATTAATAGCATCATTGATAGTGTCAATGATATAATAAATCTGTTCGTTGTCTGGCTTTACACGATTGACGACATAATTGTTTCTCTTAAGCTTCGCTGCCTGCCCTGTGCTTGTCATCGCATGTATCTTTTCGATCAGGGCAGCACTTTTTTTTCTTGTAATGAATTTCGAAGACTCAACTGCATCGACAAGAAGTTTCATCTCAGGAAGCTCGAATCTGCGGCTCGCTACAAAATATTTGCACTGAGTAGAACGAACCACCACAATATCCATACCAAATTCCTGAAGCTCAGCAATGTCCTTAGAAATAGTAGTTCTGTGAGCATGTATTCCGTATTCATCATTCAATATTTTTATCAGCTGTGTGGTCGAGAGCATATTTTCGTCATCTGTTCTCTCAAGAAGTATCTTTTGCAAGTATAATATCCTGGGTTTAGATTCCATTGCATTTTCCTCTTTTTATAAATTATCAAATAAGTCCCCGTCGATCTCACTTATCTGGCTTATGGGTATAATAGTTCCATCCATCATCACCATGACACGCTTATAAATATCTATCTTTTTTACAATGCCTGAATGTGTAACATATGCCCCGCCAGCTTTTCTTTTATCAGGAACAAAATGAGTAATATCTACAGACTGCTTCGCATCTATATTTTCGGCAATCAACTGCAGCTTTTGATTTAAGATAGTGATAGCCTCGTCACTTAAAGTTTGCTTTTCATCAGTCAGCCTTACGGTTTCATTGATCGCAGCATCATGTCCAGTCAGAGCTGCAAATGGTGCAAATTGTGCTGCGCGGCTTTTAAGAGACATGCGTGGATGCTTACTTGAAGTCGGATGCTGAAGATTGATAATGTCATCATATTTGTGATCGTCACTAGAGTTATCCCTATGGTCATTCCTATGGTCATTCCTATGGTTATCCCTATAGTTACTCCTACAGTCATTCCTATGATTATCCCTATGATTATCCCTACGGTCATTCCTATGGTTATCCTTCTGGTCATTTTTATAGTCATAACTATGGTCAGCTCTATAGTCATTCTTATGATTGCCTTGGTAACTCATTTTCTATCCTCTTTCGATTGCACATTTGGGTTATCGATCATGAATCATGGATTTTTATTGCACATTTTCGGTATCGAGTTCAGTTCCCGTCTTTCGGTGTCGAGTTCATTTTCCGTCTTTTGGTGTCGGGTTCAGTTCCCGTCTTTTGGTGTCGGGTTCAGTTCCCGTCTTTCGGTGTCGGATTCAGTTCCCGTCTTTCGGTGTCGAGTTCATTTTCCGTCTTTTGGTGTCGAGTTCATTTTCCGTCTTTTGGTGGTGAGGCATAATCTCTTCTATTCCAGGTACATTTCATATTTGCTTGGAATCGGCTTAAATCCATATGTGCGATATAATTCCTCGCCCATAGGTGACGAGCTGAGCATAATCTTGGTATATCCATTTTCTTTGGAATATGCAGTCACAAGATCCAAAAGCTTGTATGCTATTCCCTTCTGGCGATATGCCGGGACAACATACATATTCATCAGCTTTGCGACCTTGCCATTCAGCAATTGCGTCGTCGGCAGCATCTCAAATAGCGATATTCCGACCGTTGCGATTATCTGACCTTCATCCTCACAAACAAAAGCAACATGGCTTCCATCCTTGATACGCCTCATAAAATAATCCAAAGTATTTTCATAAAGAGCTTCTTCGGTAAAATTTTCATCACGCTCTTTGCGCATTTCCATTCTGATTCGTGTCAATTCCTTACAATCATTCACATTTGCAATTCTGTACTTCATTCATGTCTCCTGTAATAACTACTGCTGCATAAATTCTATGAGCTGCTTAATTTTGAATTATCATATATTTTTTTCATTTTATTTCGCCTTACGCTTGCCTTTCTGATTTGCTTTTTTGCATAACGCTTATATTTTAATATTATTTTTTTGTGTGCTTCTTTTTTTACTTATGCTTTTAGACTTTTGCTTCCGTTTTGGGCATTGATTTTTTTATGTATAAATACACATTTTCATGCACAAATACATCCATGC
>CAVJDC010000107.1:0-5854 GCA_963648085.1 Anaerovoracaceae bacterium | reverse complement strand
ATAATGTCCTAATATACCACACGGGAAAATGTCCCAAATATAGTACGATATAACCATTAACAGATGGAGGTGAACATTTTCAGACAGGTAGAATTTACAATGGATGAGCAAAAAATGCAGGGTAATCAAAGTCGTTATCCGATCACAATTCTCCCAACAGGCAAAAAGCTGCAGATTTGAAGAACAAGCTTAAACGGCAGCCCAGCAAGTAGCAACTAAATTGAGAAATGTGATTCGAAGTTTACTTCTGAAAGTATCATGAATCTTTGCTTCTGAGAGAGCATGAATCTTTACTTTTGAGAGTATCACGAATCTTTACTTTTGAGAGTATCATGAATCTTTACTTCTGAAAGTATCATAAATCTTTACTTCTGAAAAGGCTTATTCTTCGAGGTGATATCATTTTGTTTTTATTTTATATATGCGTTTACAAGGTTCTTTACTGATGATATTATTGTCCTTGTAGAGTAAGTGGCGCGCGTTGGTCTTTTGGCCTGGAGTGTTGCAGGATGGGATGTTGCCTGCAAACGAAAAGCTTTTGCTTACGGTAAGCCACTGCATCCGCTGCTGCATTGAAGGGATTCTTCGTTCTCTTTAGTGCGGTATCGGCCGCTTGATTGAGGTTGGTACTGCATTCATTCCCAGCCTTGTTCATGCGACGTATTAACCGCTGCAGGATATGTCTCGTGATGCATATCTTGTATTTGCTGTATAGTTGTATATAGGAAGGAGAATTTCTCAATGTCAAAATTTATAAAAAAGCAAGGCCGCACTGTGCGAAATGATTATGTTCTTTTGATTGTTTATATTTCGCTGCTGATTGCATTGGACGTGATTTTTACAAGGTTTCTATCTATACAGACCCAATTTTTACGTATTGGCTTTGGTTTTCTGCCAGTGGCTTTCGCTGGAATTGCATTTGGACCATTCTGGGGAGGCATCACAGGTGCTGTCGGAGACATTCTTGGCATGATTATCTATCCGACGGACGCTTACTTCCCTGGCTTTACAGTTACTGCTTTTCTTACTGGCGTCATTTTTGGACTTCTTTACAAGAAAAAAATCTCTGTACTTCGCGTACTTATCGCATCTGCTGCCGTATGTATCATCCTCAATCTATGTCTTGATACGCTGTGGCTTGATATCATGTACGGAAAAGGTTTTCTTGCAATCCTGCCAGCACGAATTGCAAAGTGCATAATCAACATTCCCGTTTATGCATTCTTGGTTAAAATTATCTGGGACAAGGCATTTTCAAAGCTTCCTAGAATTGCATCGGGGTTCTCCCGCAGCAAAAGAGATTCATGTGTTCAAATTATTTCATGCGATAATAATGACTGATTTAGCTTTTTAAAGCACAGCAGCGCACTGACAAGCTTGCTTGATCAGTGCGCTGCATATTTTGTGCATCTTTTTACTACAGTGCAATTTTTCAATTCTTTACTACAGTGCAATTTTTCAGTTGTATTTCGTGGATTTTGGTGAGAGATTATGGCTTACCACCGAAAGTCGAAAATGGTAATCACCGCCTATAGATGCGCGGGAGTTATCAGGTTCTGCATTATGCTCGCAGCGAGGACACGTGTTCGTGTTGCCTGCTACAAAACTTTCTGGTTTGGCATACAGCGACATACAGTCTTGCGATTTTGTATGCTTTGCTAAATCAATTGATAATCTCATACATGGTTGCTGCGAGTTCTTTGTTTGTATGATCAGAAAGAATCAGCACGCGTACCCTGACCTCACCATTTCCGAATTTAATGAGGATTTCGTCGCCTACCTTCACGTCCGTCCCTGGCTTTGCTGGCTTATCATTTACAAATACTCTTTCCTGGTCACAGGCGTCCTTTGCAAGTGTTCTTCTCTTAATTAATCTCGAATTTTTTAAAAACTTATCAATTCTCATCTATAACTTATGCCCCTTATATCTTTTCTTGTACTATTATCTCATTCTTGGTGTTTTTATCTTATTCCTGGCACCTTCATCTTATTATTGGTACTTCCGTCTCATTCTTGGTACTTTTATCTCATTCCTGGTACTTTATCTCATTCTTGGTGCTTTCATCTTATTCGCGGTACTTTATCTCATTCTTAGTACTTTCATCTCATTCTTGGTGCTTTATCTCATTCCTGGTATTTTCATCTCATTCCTGATACTTTATCTCATTCTTGGTACTTTATCTCACACCTGCTTTAATAACTGAAATCGCTTCCTTTATGATTTTACAACATAGCAGAACGCTGATAAATCCGCTTAATCAACGAGCTGAGTTTTCGGCGCATCTTTAGCTATGATTTATTTTTTCAGTTGATTTTGATAGAGGATTAAAAATTTAAGACTTAATCCTAAGCAATTTTACAATTTTTTCTCCCTTAGGCAGCTGTTCTATTTCTTCTCGTGTAATTGCCTTAGAGGCAAAAATAAGTACCGCGTAGACTATTACGCCGACAAAAACAGCCGCAAGTGTGGAAAGAGTATTTCCAAAAAATATCATTGCACATCTGTAAGTAAATGCTGCTGCCAGACTCATTATAAATGCACATAAGGCTGGCTTTGCAAATGTCAATCTGACATCAAAGCTTATATCCAAATATTTTTTTACCGCAATCATGTCGAGTATGGCTGCCGTAATATAGGCTGCAACTGTTCCGATAGCTGCGCCCTTGATATTTACTTCGTAAATGCCAGTAAGAATGTACGTGATTATAATCTTTACTATAGCTCCTATGAGAAGATTCTTCACTGGAATCATTTGTTTTCCTACTCCCTGAAGAATCCCAGTAAGTGTTTGCACTAAAGCAAGGAATGCCGCTCCAAATGCCAGAATTGCAAGGCTGCCGGCTGCATTGAGTGCGCTTTCTTTCTGTGAATAATACAGCAAAAGCATTATAGGTCTTGCTAATACTATAAGTCCCGCAGCACATGGAAGCCCTATTAGCATGGAGGTTCTGATTCCGAATGTAACATTATACTGCAGGAATTTTCTATCTTTTAGACTGTATGCAGAAGCGATTGCCGGCACTAGGCTTATTGAAATTGCCTGTGTGATGACTTGCGGAATGTTGATAAGCGGGGCAGCGAATCCCGAGATTTGACCGTAAAGGCTATTTGCCTCTGCAGATGTATATCCAGCTGCAATCAGCCTTCTTGCTACAAGTGCCAAATCAATGGCAGACATTATTGCCATAATAGCCGCACCTATGGTGATAGGGATCGCGATTGCAATGATTTTCCATATTATCTGTCCGCCGCTTTCAAGCTCGTTTGGTGTGAGCGTCTCACCATCGCTGGCAACGAATGTTCTTGTTTGGTCAAATGACGAGCTCTCCAATTCAGCTTTGGACAGCTCTGACATATCCGCTGAGATCGGTAATCTTCTTTTGGATGACTCTTCTCTCGAATTTTGTGCCTCTATATCTTTTCTAATTGTTCCTCTGCGCGCAAAATATATCAATATTATGCAAAGTAATCCGCAAAGTTCACCTATTGTCGCACCTGATGATGCACCTGCTGCCGCATACTTGAGCCCAGACGGTAATAAATATACTGCAAGTCCGAGTCCTGCTGCAACACGAAATAACTGCTCAATCACCTGTGATATTCCTGTGGGCGTCATCTCCTGGCGTCCCTGAAAATACCCGCGGAAGGAGGCCATTACTGGAACAAACAGCAAAGCTGGTGCTATCGCTCTCATCGAGAGGATTGCTTCCTTTTCGCCTTTCATAAGTTCTACTATCGCAGGTGCTCCAAAATAGAGCAATGCGCTGGTAACTATCCCGATTGTGAGCATGAGTCCAAATGATAGTTTAAATATTCTCGATGCCTCACGATGATTCTCTAGTGCAGTTTTTTCAGACACAAGTCGCGCAATTGCTGTTGGTATGCCTGCTGTTGAAATTGTCAGAAGAAGAACGTATACAGGGTAGGCGGTCTGGTAATATCCCATGCCTGTATCTCCTATGATATTTGCCAGCGGAATCCTGAAGAATGCGCCAAGCAGCTTTACAATAACTCCAGCTGCTCCCAGAACCATTGCTCCTTTAAAGAATGATTTTTTTGCCATTATATGCCTCGTGATATGCTTCAATTATATTTTATGATATGCTTCGGTTGTGTCCAACACCTTGCAATTTGCCAAAATCCCTGCAGCTTTGCTAAAAGCCCTACAGCTTTGCCAAAATCCCTGCAGCTTTGCCAAAATCCCTGCAGCTTTGCCAAAATCCCTGCAGCTTTGCTAAAAGCCCTACAGCTTTGCTAAAAGCCCTGCAGCTTTGCTAAATTTGCTAAAAGCCCTACAGCTTTGCTAAAATCCTTGCGCAGGATTTTTCGGTTTGTTCTATAGCCTTTTCCACGTCTATTGTCAGGAATATGCCATCTTTATAAAGCACCTTGCCGTCACACATTGTCAGCACAACGTCGCTTCCTGACGCTGAATATACAAGATTATTCTTAAGATCGTGTACAGGTCTCATATGCGGCTGATCGATGTCTATTACAATCAAGTCGGCTGTCATTCCCTCTGCAAGTATGCCTGCGTCTTTTCTGCCCTGAGCGATTGCGCCTGCCCTCGTCGCTGCATAAATCGTCTGCTCAGGTGTGATTACTGTCGGATCTCCTGTCTTAGCCTTTCCCAGCAGTGCAAAATATTTCATTTCTTCTATGAAATTCAGACTGTTGTTGCTCGCCACGCTGTCGGTTCCTATAGCGACATTTATGCCATTTTCAAGATATTTTCTGACATCACAAATTCCGCTGGCTAGCTTGAGATTGCTGACAGGGCATGTGGCGATTGTGACACCCTTTTCCTTAAAAATTTCTACATCACTATCTTCAGTCCAAATGCAATGAGCTGCTACAGCAGGTGTTTCAAATGCGCCTATCTCATTTAGCAGCTGTGCAGGTGTCTTTCCGTCATATTTATTTTTGCATTCCTCATGTTCCTGCTTTGTCTCCGAAATGTGAACATGCATAATTATATTATTTTTCGCTGCATATTCGGAAACCTCCGCCATACTTGTGAGTGTATTTGTATACTCCGCATGGATACTGGCATCTACGAGGATTCTGCCGTCTGCAGCACCATGCCATTCTTTCACGAATTCTTCGGCTTCCTTGAATCGTGGCGTGTCTTTTATTGAGCCTTCCTCAAATTGCGAAATAGCACGCGAAATATTTGCTTTTGCTCCACTTTCTTCTACGGCTCTGGCCATATCTGCGCAAAAGTAATACATGTCGCTCGAAGAAACTATGCCATAACGAAGTGATTCTGCCATTGCAAGAAGCGTCGCATTGTAAACTGCCTCAGAATCCAGATGATCCTCAAATGGAAAGATTCTGGTATTTAGCCAATCCTGCAATGAAAGATTTTCGCCATATCCTCTCATGAGTGTCATAGGGCTATGTGCGTGAGCGTTGTAAAATGCAGGCATAAGAAGCTTTCCTTTGCCGTCGTACTCTTCTCCATAATTTTTCTCTGGTGCGTGGTCTCCGACATAAGCGATTTTTTTGCCCTCAGTGCCAACATACATATTCTCTTTTATTTCGCTATTTTCGTTCAGTATTGTAATATTTTTAAATAACATTTTTTCCCTTTGGTATTTTGTAATTTATTTGTTTAATGACTATTTACAATATACGTTTTCCTTTCAAATATTTGTGCCGCGGTCTTTTCAGTTTTCATCAAATGTTTAAAATGCCATTCTTGTCATCTTTCAGATCGCTGATTGTCGTTTTCTTTCACTCACTTTACTCACTTGTCCGGTGATTTTCCAAATAATGGAATTATACTGCGTTCTGCAGAGCTCTATTGCGGCAAGCTTTCCTGACCTGGCATTCTGGCAAGCTTTCCTGACC
>CAVJDC010000106.1:0-5865 GCA_963648085.1 Anaerovoracaceae bacterium | reverse complement strand
TCGCGTATCTCCTCGAGCTGCGAAATATATGAATTATATCTGCTCTCGTGGAGTTTTCCTTCTGCAAGAGCTTCCTTCACTGCACATCCCGGTTCGCTTTGGTGACGACACCCACCAAATCTGCAGCTGTCAGTAATGTCGGAAAATTCTCTAAAAAGATATCTAAGCTCCTCCTCCTCCATTTCGGGCACATCAAATGATGTAAATCCCGGTGTGTCAAAAAGCATTCCACCGTCAGCAAGTCTAAATAACTCGACATGCCTTGTAGTATGGCGCCCTCGCTGGGTCTTTTCACTCACAGCCCCCGTCTCGGCTTCTACATCTGATATAAGACTGTTTGTAATTGTCGACTTGCCGACGCCCGATGGACCCGCCAGAGCTGTCTTTTTGCCCTTCAGGTATGGTGACAGCACTGCCGCATCCTCATGCTTTCTTGCATCTATAAAGATAACTGGATAAGCCTTTTCATATATAGATTTTAGTTTTTCTTTAAGCTCCTCAGAAGCCAAATCCGCCTTTGTGAAACAAATAACTATCTTTATATCACTCATCTCAGCCATAGTAATAAATCTGTCTACTATAGCAAGATTCGGGTCTGGAGATACGCATGACGAAACGATTATAAACTGCTCAATATTTGCTACTGGCGGTCTGTCAAAGCAGCTGCTTCGCTCAGCAATCTGAATAATGACAGGTGTATCGTCTGTCATATCAAGCAGCACTCTGTCACCCACATAAGGCTTTCTTATGCCGCCTCTTTTGTTCTTGTTCTTGAAGGAGCCTCTCGCTTTGCATTCGTAAATTGCATCTCCAGTATCTACATAATAAAATCCTGCGATGCCCTTCACAATCACACCTTCAATAAGCCGCTTTCCTATGTCTTTATTTTCTAAAATAATTCTCTCACCTGTCTCATTTCACCGCACTGACTCTGCTTAAAATACCGCCGCGTAATTTCTGGCACGCAGCCAACATCTATTTAGCCACTTACTTTCAAACAATTCGCTGATTCGCTGCTTAAAATATTCACTACTTAAGCTCGCCAGTTTCAAAGTTTACAGTATACTCTTCAACCTGTTCGTCATCAATTATGATGCGAACCTTTGAATTTGTGCCTGTACCCTTGAGCACTACGGTCTCACCGCCATCACTCTTTTCGCAGTTCTTTTTATTCACTACATATGTGACATTGCCTTTTGAATCTGTCATAGTAACAGCCAGATCAAATACTTCCTTGTCACCTGCAAGCTCATAATCAACTATAAGCGCAACTGGTTTTGCAACAGATTCCTTTTTCTCAGGGCCCTTGCTGAGAACAACTCTTACTGAGGTACCTTCCTCAACCTTTGTTCCTGCCTTTGGACTCTGACTTATGACAAGTCCCTCAGAGACGTCGTTGCTGTACTCTTCGCTTGACTTTTCATAAGTAAGGCCAGATGATTTGAGCAGTGATTTAACCTTTTCTTCGGAACGATTAAGCAGATCTGGAACTTCCACACGGTCATCAGCCTTGCTGACAACAAGATTCACAACAGTGCCTTCTTCAACTTCCTCGCCTGCTTCCGGATCCTGGCTGCAGACAGTATTTGCCGGCAGAGTGCTATTTTCATCATAAGTAATCTCGCCATCTTCGAGATTATTTTCCTCGAGAAGCTTCTTTGCCTGTGATAAGGTCTTTCCTACAAGATTTGGAAGCTTGACTTTATCTTTTTCTTCTTCTTCCTCATCATCAGCATCCTTGCTTCCTTTGCTGATGAGAAGCTTTACTGTATAACCCTTCTTTACTTCCTTTCCAGCAGCAGGATTTGTCTCAGCAACAAATCCCTCCTCGTACTCATCGCTGTATATCGCATTTCCGAAAGTACACTCAAGGCCGCTTGCAGTAAGTACATTTTCAGCCTGTTCTTGACTAAGTCCCCTCACATCCTCCACAGTGACAGTGTCGCCACCGCTAAAGGCATTCATAATAATCAAGCTGAGCGGAATCGCACATATAAGTGCGAGAATAACTGCAAGTATTCTAAGTTTCTTTTTCTTCTTGTCTTTCTTTTTGCCGGTCCCGCTTTTTCTTCCTTTTCTGCCGCCGTCTTCAAAGTCATCATAGTAGTCAAAGTCATCAGCCGCATGAAATCTGTCTTCCGAGCCATCATTTAGTTCGCCTTCACGAGCAGCATTTGCACCTTGCATATTCTTGCTGTGCTTTCTTGCTGGCAAAACTGCACTGAGACGACCCGAATTTTTGTCAAGTATGCGCTCTGCTTTCACAAGAGCATCATACATCTCATCTGCACTAGCAAATCTATTTGCCTGATGCCTTGCTGAAGCCTTCATAACAATAGCATCCATCACTTCCGATATGTCAGGATTTACAAGTGAAGGTGCAGGTACATTTTCATTTAGGTGCATCATGGCTACACTTACAGGATTCTCACCGTCAAATGGCACTGTGCCCGTAAGCATCTCATAAAGAACTATACCTAGGGAATAAATATCTGATCTCTCATCGATATATCCTCCTCTTGCCTGCTCTGGAGAAAGATAGTGAACCGATCCCATAACGGTACTTGTGTTGTTTACAATCGTGCCTGTATTCACAGCCTTTGCTATACCAAAATCAGCTATCTTTGCAATACCATCTTCGGTCATAAGGATATTGTGCGGCTTCACATCTCTGTGAATAACCTTATTCATATGTGCTACACTCAAACCAAGTGCAATCTGTTTCGCTATCTCGATAGCCTTTCTTTCCGGAAGTGCGCCATCTCTTTGAATAATATCGCCGAGAGAATCGCCCTCAAGAAGCTCCATAACGATGAAATAAATATTTCCCTCTTTGCCCACATCAAAAATAGATACAATATTTGGATGATTCAGACCTGCAGCAGCCTGTGACTCTCTTCTGAAGCTATTTATAAATTTAGGGTCTTTTATAAATTCTGGCTTGAGTATCTTAATTGCGACATATCTATTTAGGACACGATCCTTTGCCTTGTATACAACAGACATGCCGCCGTCTCCGATTTTCTTTATAAGTTCATATCTTAAAGCTAATATTTTTGTTCCCATTGCAGCGTCCCTCCGTTATATTCTAACGCTGACTACCGTAATATTGTCATTTCCTCTGTTGTCATTTGCTGCTTTCACAAGCCTTGCGCATGCATCTCGCGGCGAATCAGAGTCTAATACAATATGGCATATATTTTCATCATCAACTTCCCCATATAGACCATCTGTGCACATGAGAATAATGTCATCACTATATATATCAAATACATAATAGTCCGGCTGCACTTCCTCTTCCGCACCCATAGCCCTTGTAATCATATTTCTGTCGGGGTGATTTCTGGCCTGTTCGGCTGAAATAATACCTTTTTTTACAAGATCATTCACAAACGAATGGTCTTCCGTAATCTGAGAAATTTTGCCTTCTCTTATAAGGTACAATCGACTATCACCCACATTTATCACAAATGCATGATTGTCTTTTATATAAAGCATCACCAGCGTAGTGGCCATTCCCCTTTTGGAATCATCACATGCCAGCTCGCGAATATGCCTGTTTATATCTTTAAAAATCCGTGAAAAATATTTTCTTAATTCATCCTGTCTAGCATCCTCGGCTATAGGATTTTCCTTTACATATCTTGCAAAATCCATCATCGCCACACGGCTCGCAATCTCGCCCGACCGGTGACCTCCCACACCATCCGCAATAAGGAATATCCCTACATCAGGCATCACAAAGAATGAATCCTGGTTTTTTTCGCGCCTTTTGCCTACGTCAGACTTAAATCCAAATTCAAGCATCGGCTTCTCCTAGTATTAATATTTTAATCATTTTTAGTACACATAAATAGTAACAGGTGACCACCGAGATAGCGGTCACCCGGAATTTTTCAGTCGTTCTATCACGTCTGTTTTTGCCAAATCATGAGGTATGCTTTCAATCCTCAATAAATCCTTATAATTATACACTATCTAAATATTCATTGCAATCAATTTTGCCCGTTAGCACACAAAAGTCACTATCAAAGTCTATCAAGGTCTATCAAGGTCTATCAAGGTCACTATCAAGGTCACTATCAAGGTCGCTATCAAGGTCACTATCAAGGTCACTATCAAGGTCACTATCAAGGTCACTATCATTCAAAAATCTTTGATATAATAATATTTCCACAATATTCTTCAGAAATTTTGGCCACATGACAGTTCTTGAGTATATGAAATGATACTGTAGCATCTGCCTTTACAGCACCATCAGCAGTCTCGCCCGTGTCAGCATTCATTCCGCTTGGAAGATCTAGAGCAAATATTGGGCCATCAAAGCTGTTTATTGCATCAGCTGCAATCCTTCCTTTTCCTCTAAACTCGCCATGAAAGCCCGTACCGTAAATAGCATCGACCGCAACAGCTCTATGCTTACTACTCGCATCTGATGCCACTTCATCTGTATCCGCTTCTTTTCCCTTTGTGCTTGATGCGGCATCAGATGCGGCTTCAGATACAGCTTCAGATACAGCTTCGCTCGTAAGTTTGGCAGCTTCATTTGTACATGATACAGCTTCGCTCGTAAGTTCGGCAGCACTAGCAACATACGAATCTATATCTGTAATAGTTATGAAATCCGCATACTTCTTATCTTTGAGAAGCTCGAAGTTATACTTGGAATCTATAGTCACAGGAATTCCATCACACAAGACTACTTCTGCGCGCATTTTAGATTCGGCACATAATCTTGCAATTACAAATCCATCGCCTGCGTTGTTTCCTTTACCACAAAAAATAGCAGCCCTCTTAGCACCAGGCCAAAGCTTTCTCATAAGCTCAAATGCTCCCGTCCCGGCATTTTCCATCATCTGTCTGTAAGGAAATCCATCCTCATCCGCTCTTTTTTCTATAGCCTTCATCTCTGCAGCAGAAACTGTACGATTCTTGTCTTTTCTCATAATGCAGAAATAAAATCCATCTGTGCCGTGTGTATGCGGCATCAGCTGGCGCTCATCTTCAATATAAAACTCGCTATGCTTTTGTAAAAATTTCCCTGCGACGCGGAAGTTTTCCTGCCGTGAGATCGTGCATGTGCTGTAAACGAGTTTTCCACCGTCTTTCACATATGATGCCGCGTTGTCAAGAATTTTACTCTGGATATCAGCAAGCTTTTCGACATCGTCCATATGCATATGAAGCTTTATCTCAGGTTTCCTTCGCACCACACCAAGCCCAGAGCATGGTGCATCAGCTATCACGATATCTGCCAGATTTTCAAAATCATGATTTAACTTAAGTGCATCATTCTTTATAGCTTCTATGATGTGAACTCCTTGACGTGCAGCATTTTTTTTGATAAGTTCTAGCTTTTTCTCATAGATATCACACGAAATAACTTTTCCTCTGTCGCCCATCATTTCTGCCGCAGCAATTGATTTCCCGCCTGGAGCAGCACACAGGTCTATGACAATATCCCCTGGTTTTGGCAGGATGCTCTCAATCATAATCTGAGACGCTGCATCCTGAACAGCAAATAAGCCTCCTGTCGCTTCTGGAGTGGAAAGAACTCCCGATCCGCTGATGTCAATTCCCTCGCAGTCCATACGAGGTTCAGCCCCAAACCCCTTTGATTT
The DNA here is from genome assembly GCA_963648085.1 of Anaerovoracaceae bacterium. GTDB lineage: Bacteria > Bacillota > Clostridia > Peptostreptococcales > Anaerovoracaceae > Alangreenwoodia. The sequence goes on along the minus strand of CAVJDC010000106.1, from coordinate 244 downwards.
CAATATCCTTATCAGCTTTTTTCGATCAGCACGAAGCTTGTTTACTCTAACAGTCAGCGGAGGTCTTTCATTTCCAACAGCCATCAGTTTTTCGGCCTCATCTTCCCCAAACATGTCTATCCACATTTTGGCAATATCCTTCGTATAAGAATACTTTGATGCCAATTTGTTCAGCACCCTGCATTCAGACTCACTTCCTGACTCAAAGCCTGCTGCCTTACACCCAGATTCTTGCTCTGACTCA
>CAVJDC010000105.1:0-6090 GCA_963648085.1 Anaerovoracaceae bacterium | reverse complement strand
ATAGGATAATAATGGAATAAATTACATAATGAGTATTGACAAAATGTGATACAGAGATTAAAATAAATTCGATGGAAATATATGGAAATAATTTCATGAGGACTATCTTCGAACATAAGGGGAAATTAAAAGGGGTTTATAATTAAAAGGGGTTTATAATGAAAAGAAATTCAAGCTATGAGGAAATAAAGGGAGACATTATATGTAGGATTGTAAATGAAAAGCAATCGCGACATCTAGATCAAGATGTGATTACATTTGGATATCTTGATTTTACAGTTGTTTTGTGCGTTGAGCTTCCAGAGGAGAATACATTTTTTTGTTTGACAAGAAAAGACGCACAAGAATGGGAAATAGAAATAGAAGAGCTTATAAATCTGGCTATGGACAATACATACGAAAAAAGTGATTTCAGATTCTGTTCGCTTATGTGTTTTATAGAGCTCATAGAAAAATATCCGTGGACATATATGCAAGGGCCTTCAGCATTGCTTGATATTGCGGAGAAGGATTATGACAAGAAGCAAGAAAATATTTATTTGATAAGTAATTCCAATCTGAGAAATGGAGCCTGCGTGCTTATGTACCCTAAAAAATTAGATGAATTTGCGCAGCGAGTAGATTCAGATTTGATCATACTGCCTTCGTCACTAAACGAGCTTATAATTCTAACTAATGGAGAGTGGACTGACTATAAGGAAATAAGCTCTATAGTTGCTTGTGTCAATGATTCGTGCGTATCGGATGATGAGCTTTTCTCATATACTATTTATAAATATGATAAAAGCCTGCGTACACTAGATGTGATAGATGTGGAATAAATATCGATATAGTTCACATTAGACATGATGCAGCAGGAATTTGGTAATGAATGTTCAAAATGAATGTTCAAAATGAATGTTCAAAATGAATGTTCAAAATGAATGTCCAAGATGATGGCACAATGCTTTAAGTTTGAAAAAAATATTGAAACGGCTGATTTTTCCTAATATAATAGTCTGTGAAGGCTTATCAGGAGGAAGAATACATGGAAAAACAGCTGAAAGATTTATGTATTAAATGTGAAGGAAAAAAACTTAAGGAATTTTTGGCAAAGTATACTAAGCCGAAGCTTAAGTCAATTTTGGATGCTTATGGAGAAAAGTTGCCATCATCGGCCAAAAAGCAAGAAATGGTAGATTGTGCTGCGGCAGCGATAGAAGCAGAATTTGCCGTTATATTCTCTGAGCAGGTGTATAATGAAAAAGCTGATTTTCTTTCAAAAGTGGCAAAGAATGGACTCACTCTGGGTGACGCAGCGGAATTTGAAAAGATAAGAGCATTTTATGAAAAGGGACTTCTATTTCTTACAGAAAGCTCAGCAGGCGCAAAGGTCAAGCTTCCTGCAGAAGCAGTTGAACTTGCTGGTATGGAAATTGAAGAGGATGACAAAGATGAAGAAAATTATGTTCAGCTTCAGATTCCTATAGATGTTTATAGCGATTTAAATGACGAAACCAGCGAAAAAGCAGATGATGCAGCATGTGACGAACCAGATAGTGCAGCATGTGATGAATCGGGTAATGAACCAGATAGTTCAGCATGTGCAGAATCAGGAGACAAACCAGATAGTGCAGCATGTGCAGAATCAGGTGACGAAGTAGATAGTGCAGCATGTGCAGAATCAGGAGACAAACCAGATAGTGCAGCATGTGATGAATCAGGTGACAAACCAGATGGCGCAGCATGTGATGAATCAGATGACGAAGCAGATGGCGCAGCATGTGCTGGTTTTGATAATGATGCTTCATATATTGATTCTGATGAGGATGATCAGACGCTTGATGAAAAGGTTTTTTCATCAAAGTATGTCAAGCCTGAGAATCGCAGTAAACAAGAAAATGAGATTATCAGATATGCAAGGGCTCTTGCAAATATGTGCGGCATTGTCACTATATCACAGCTTAGAGATCAGTGGAATATGAACCATGTTCACGATAGCCTTTCACCCTCAGCTATTATAAATGCAGTTAAAAAATCGGGAAAAGAAGATGGATTCTATCTTGAAGAACCTGTATTTATAGTTACCAATCTTCTTGAGAGTGTAGAAAAAGGAAGAGAAATTACAGAGAAATATATCAGAGGAGAAGCATATAAATATGCTTCTGAGGAGGATATAAAAGCATTTGAGGATTCTCCACAGATAGACAATTCCGAAGAATATATTTACCTTCATACATACCTAGAAAGAAGTGCCGGTGAGGATGCTGCAAAGAAAATAATTGATGAACTTTTCCTTCTTGCTATGCATGATCCATATGATGAAGAAATCATGGAGTTTATTGAAAATTCAAGTATAGCAGTTCCAGAAAATGAAAAAGAGCAGCTTCTTTTGATGATAAGGGAGTGGATGTATTATCTCCATATATGGGCTTGCAAGGGTTGGATGCCTAGCGAGATTAATGAAGAAAAGCTAGAAGGCAGAAATTTCAAGCTTGAGAAGGGACATCACTTCAAAAAAATTGCAAAAATGGGCAGAAATGAGCCATGTCCGTGCTTGAGCGGCAAGAAGTTTAAAAACTGCTGCATGAAGAGGATAAATAATTGATTGCAAGGGACATCATTGCAATGATATCTTTTGCAAGAGATGCGATTGCAAAAAAGGGCACCGCATCAGCGTTTAAAGATCGCTGATGCGGTGCTCTCTTCATATTTATCGTATAATTATAAGGTCAAATAAAATATGTTGTAAAGCCAAATGCGAATGTCACGTGAATTATCTGAAATAGAGCAGATCGTCTTCAAGTGCATTACATGGTTTGAAGTCTTTTATAAAGAGTACAGGCGCATTATCCTGGAATTCTTTTACAAATTCCACATGAACCTCGGCAGTTATCTCAGCCCAGCCTTCTTCCTGAACTATGGAAGCGGCATTGTCCATGACGCAGTAGAATGCAAGGAATGAAATGTCATCAGCGCAGCAGACCATTGCAAATCTTCCTGCAATAAATCTATCAGGAGCGTCTGTTTCTCTTCTGTGAAGCTGCGCCTTTATTTTCACGATTTTTCCTTTATATTTTGCAGGATCGTTTGCTGCATCGATATACCATGTACCAAAATCGTTGTCCTCCATTTCAATAATAGGTGCATCTATATCAAATGGAAGAGGCATTCCTTCTGAGTAGTCCTCAGCCTTGCCATTTATGTCCTCAAGGAAGATCATCGCTCTCGGGTTCATTGCCCTTACATTTGTGCTTCTAATATATTCACTAAGCTCAGGAGTACAGCGATTAAAAACAACAAGCTCAGATGCCCCTACATGTTCGATAAGCTTTGGCCCCATATTCTGAAGATAGACTTTATATGTCTCGGCATTTACTGTCGTGACAATCTGGTAAAGATCCCAGTCTGCAGGAAATTCCTGCTCCATAAGCTTAAGCTCCCACATTCCATTGTATTCTAAGATTATCCGGTCAGGGCGGTGAGCAATAACTGCCTTCTTAAGCTTTACACCGTCAAAATCCTCTTTTGATTCTATAGGAAGGAGAATAGAATTTGTCTTTTTGAGAAAATCCTCATCATATTCCTCTTCGCCCTCTTCGCAGCAGACTATAAGAGTTTTTTCGTCTTCTGTAAAGCCAGGATCGAGCAGTGTATCTTTTATAAATTTTGTCTTTCCACTTTCGAGAAAACCAGCAAAAACATATACTGGATATTGTTTCTTCTTTATCATGTATGTCTCCTGTGTGACAATAATAATATCGTCATTATCATATCGCCATTATTATAATGTGCGAATGCAAGTAATATCGTGGCTAAATGCGGAAAAGCTCTGCAAGCTTTGATTCGTTTAGGTCAGCACCGATAACGACAATCTGACCTGTAAATGATGCTGGACCTCTGCGAATCTCTGATTCTCCAGGAACATAATCGAAGTGAATCCATTCTCCGTCGTCAGCTGCTACGATACCTTTTGCACGGAGTACAGTGCCCATAATTCCGATATCCAGCTCTTCGAGGAATTCTGAGATTTCAGATTCTGAATATTTATTTGCAGTCTCAACACCCCAGCTAGAGAATACTTCATCTGCATGGTGATGGTCGTGGTCGTGGCAGCATTCATGGTCATGATCGTGATGATGTCCGTGGTCATGGTCATGGTCGTGGCAGCATTCATGGTCATGGTCGTGATGATGTTCGTGGTCATGTTCATGCTCATGACAGCATTCATGGTCATGGTCGTGTTCGTGGTGATGATCGTGTTCGTGATCGTGTTCATGCTCGTGGCAGCATTCATGGTCGTGGTCGTGATGATGCTCGTGCTTATGTTCATGGCTGATTTCTTCTAGAAGTGAAGCTGCAAAAGCGGAATCTCCTTCCATAGCCTCAAGTATCTGAGCGCCTGTAATTTCATCCCACGGTGTTGTGATTATGCGAGCTTTTTCGTTGTGGGAGCGAATAATGTCAACAGATGCCTTTAGACGTGCATCAGTGATGTCATCAGTTCTGCTGAGGATGATTGTCTTTGCATGCTCAATCTGGTCAAGATAAAATTCACCAAAATTCTTGGAGTACATCTTGCATTTTTTGGCATCTGCGACGGTTACGAAGCAGTTGAGAGTGGCATCAATCTCTTCAGAAACATTTTGAACTGCGCGAATCACATCGGAAAGCTTGCCTACGCCTGAAGGCTCGATCAAGATCCTGTCAGGCTCGTACTGGAGAGCAACGCGTTTGAGTGCCTCGCCAAAGTCACCGACTAGAGTGCAGCAGATGCAGCCAGAGCTCATTTCTGTAATTTCAACACCTGCATCCTTAAGAAAGCCGCTGTCTATATTGATCTCGCCAAATTCATTTTCGATAAGGATAACCTTTTCATCCTTGTATGCCTCAGCGATAAGCTTTTTTATAAGAGTTGTTTTTCCGGCACCCAAAAAACCGGAGAAAATATCAATTTTTATCATCTGTTAAACCTCCTGATAAATATACATTATGAGATGTATGTTACAAAATATACGCTGCAAAATATGCGTTGCAAATATGCGCTGCAAAATATGCATTGCAAATATACGCTGCAAAATATGCATTGCAAATATGCGCTGCAAAATATGCATTACGAAATAAGTATTGCGAAACATGCGTCGCAAAATATATTATTAAAATCTTTAAACATAGCAGAGCACTGACAATCTTGCTTAATCTATACTCAATGCGCTGCTGCGTTATATCCAACAATCAACATAAACCGTGTGCCGCAAGGAAAAATCCAATAACCGGACAGCCAGTGCATGGCGTTTTAATCAATACTGCAATCATACAATATATCCCGATATAATGCCCATTAGTGCCGCGACAGCAATCAAAACCACAGGATGAACGCCTTTTCGCACTTTCATGATAATTGCGACAACTGCAGCAATTATAAATCCGCGCACACTCACAACGTCAAATATCCCGATTCCTTCAGATCCTATCAGGTCATAATGAATCAAAGAAATCCTGATTATAGAGAGCCATGCTGTAGTAATGAGTGCAGCTGAAGCAGCTCGCAATCCCCAGAGTGCCCATTCGACATAGCGACTGCTCCTAAACTTGTCGAGCAGAGCGGCTATTATGAGAATAATGATAATGCTTGGTGTGATTTCTCCGAGGACTGAGCATATAGCACCTCCCACAGATGCCACATGATATCCGGCGCATGCTGCAGTATTTATGCCAATCGCACCTGGAGAAGACTCCGCTATTGCGAGCATATCTGCAATCTGTGCGTGAGTAAACCATCCTGTAGTGTCAGACATCTCATATATAAATGGAAGGGTCGCAAGACCGCCTCCTATAGAAAATAGTCCGACGAAGAAAAATCTGCAGAAAATTTCAATGTAAATCATACACGTCCACCTCCTGCTAAGTCACCGCCATCATCACTTGCTAAGTCGCCGCCATCATCACTTGCTAAGTCGCCGCCATCATCACTTGCTAAGTCGCCGCCATCATCACTTGCTAAGTCGCCGCCATCATCACTTGCTAAGTCGCCGCCATCATCACTTGCTAAGTCGCCGCCATCATCACTTGCTAAGTCGCCGCCATCATCACTTGCTAAGTCGCCGCCAT
>CAVJDC010000104.1:0-6158 GCA_963648085.1 Anaerovoracaceae bacterium | reverse complement strand
GTGTTCGGAGCACTAGTTGTTAGAAACCTCTGGCCATCTATTATTAACTTGGCATCTGGACTTCCGCCTTTTATAATGAGTTTATCGTAGGAAGTATCTGATGTTGCCTCATTTTCATTCTGATCATAATAGCCTTCAGGACTCCAATTGGTTATCTCTCCGCCATAACGATATTCATACTTAAATGTGACGGTACCATTTATAGTTATGGTCGCCGTTCCATCTATAGCTAAGGCGTCACAGCTTGGAAAATAAAGACTATCTCCATCATTTAGTGTGACATTGTCTTTTATAAAGTAAAGTACTCCTTCACTATCATCGAGGAGATTCTTGGCATATTTATTTGAAATGCTGCTATCTTTAAAATTATATTCTGTCATAAAACTCTCAGACGACAAAGACAGATGAGATGAATCATTTTTCTCTGCTGACTGATTCATGGATGCCGCAGCAGTAAAAGTATGTGATTCTGAATTCCAAGTCAATCTATAAGTAATATTGCCAACAACTACGTTGTGATTGAATCCTGTAAGGTAAATATATCTGTTGGTATCTACAGGACTGTACGCATACCAGTTGCCAGTCGTTGAAGATGTACTTGGATTATAGATATACTCATGGTTTAAATTTCCACATGAATATGTTTCTCGGTCAATCTTTATTGTAGAGGCACTAAAATTTAAAACGCCTAATGCATATTGATAAACATTCTGATTGGAACCATTGACAATATTTGCTTTAATAGCGTCATCTGTAACTGCGCTCTGATATGAACCAGAGTTAACAATTGGTACTGTAATTGGCGCACTCAAACCCCATTCTGACCATCCATTTTCTGTGATCATCGATTTTACAGATCCGCCAGTAATTTTAACTGTGCCGTTGTTTGCTGCAACTCCTGATTTTTGTGCACCTGCACCGATTACAGGAGCTTTAAAATCTGTAGTAAGAGTCACTGTTCCGCCAGAAATAAACACATCCTTAGAAATCGACATATTGCTTCCGCCTATTGCAGCGCCCTTGCCCTTTGTAACCAGGTCTACTGCACCGCCAGCAATAGTAATATTTCCAATGTATGCTTCTTTAGATGTGTCTCCAGCGGTGTCATTGCCGATACACGGACCGGTCTTGCTTCCTTTTATGAAAAGGCTGCCGCTGCTTATTTTAATGACGCCATTTGCTTCATTTGTATTGCTTCCGATTCCAGCTCCCATTGCATTCTTATAAATATAAAGCTTTCCTGCACCCTTGATATCAAGGGAAGCTGTACCGGCACTTGAAGCTCCTACATGAATGACAGCATTATTTAATGCATAATTGTCATTTTCAAGTACATTTTCACCTGCTATTGTAAGAGTGTTTGTTGTGCCATATGCATAGTCTATAATGCTCTTTGAAGTTGATGTAGGCGATGATACTTTTATACCATTAAGAGTAATTTTCGAAGAAACAGGGCAACTGATGCTGACTGCATATGCATTGCTAGTGTTGTCTCCCTGAATAGTTACAGGATTTGAAGTATTTACTGTAATATCGATATTTCCGTTAACAGTAAGCGTCTGATTGTAGTTCGTATCATCAAAAGTGTACGAGCCAGCGCCAGTAACTGCACTAACCTGATATCCTACGATATTTCCGACATTGCTGCCAGTTCCTGTTGGAGTTGTAGTGCTAGAGCATCCGCTATATGATCCAGTGCTAGCGAGATATCCAATCACACCACCGACATAGTTTATGCCGCTTACAGCACCATTGTTTGTACAGGTTGCTACACTTCCTTCAGCTTTTCCTACTACGCCGCCTGTATATGTAGTAGCAGCTGTGCCTGTAACTGCAGCATTATTTGTGCAATTTGATATGCTGCTAGATGCACCATTTGCACTTCCGGCGATGCCGCCAACACCCTGGCTGACACCAGAAGAAGTAACTGTGCAAGTCGCTGCCGAAGCATCGCTTACAGTCGTAGTACAATCTTTAACCTCGCCATATGTGCATCCTGCGATGATTCCGGTATTTTTGCCGCCGCTTACATATGCATTTTCGACTGTAAGGTCATTGATGTGAGAATTCGCACTAGCTACACCAAAAAGGCCGACATTGCTGCCGCCTGGCATATTGATCGTAAGGCCGCTGATCGTAAAACCACATCCGTTAATTGTTCCGCCAAACGGCTGTGATGCTGTACCTATTGGATTCCAATAATATGCACTGAGGTCGATATCCTGTGAGAGATTGAAGCTTACTATTTTGCGGTCAGAAGCTGTCTCTAAAACGGCATCCGAAAGACTTGTCACTCTGCTGGCACTTGCATCAAGCAAGTATCCTTCGCTGTCTGTTCTGTAAGCTGTGCCTGCAAGTGCTTTGCCAATAGAAGCCAACTGAGCTCCTGATGCTATAGAAACGATGCCATTTACATTATGATCTCTCCATGTAGTATCATAATTTACCTTGTAATATCCGCGGGCATCTGCATAAGGTGCGTCACCCCAATATCCGCTTATCACAGATGGATTGAAGTCAGCACTTTCTGCACTTACACCGATACTCATCCCAGCGAACATTGAAATGATCATACATAATGTCAAAATGACTGAGAGCAATTTTCTTTTTTTGTTCATAAGAGTACTCCTTGTACGATATCTTCTAGATAAAAATTCTTTTCTCACCTTTGTTTTTACTTTGCTCCACGGCACAGGTGACTGCTGTGAAGCTGCACCTTTATAAACTCCTCCCTCCTTTAATTTTAATTTTAAACTCAATTTTATGGTGCATAAGCTTTGCTATGTATGCAATAGAATTGCTGTGCCGCGGTCTTGCAGCATGCGAAAGATATGCATTTTTGAGTTCAAATTACCAAAACAACATTTAAAAATATTAAAATGTAAATATATATCAAAGGGGAATCCCCTATGATAGCTTTGGCTGCTATGACCAGTAGCTTCGAAGGCTGCGGCTTGTATCAAGGGACATCAGCTCCTCCAAAGTGATATTAAAGTATTGCGGAGTCCCGTCATCGGTCTGAGCATCATGAAATGTCACATCAAAATATACTATACTTCCGTCTACAAGCAGCTCTGACCATTCGTGGAGATTTTCTCTGCTATATCCAAAGCATGCTCTCATGGCTAGTCCGCATTGCTGACAGAGCGCATTGTAGATAGATGTATATCCCTCACAGACTGCCTTGCAATCTATAAGACTCTTGTATGATGTGGCATCTGCGTATGAGACGTCATATTCGTAATTTTCTGCAGTATAATCATACAGAGTCCGGGCAATCTCCAAATATGTCATGTCAGAGGTGATGGTGCCCGACTCTTTGAAGGAATCAATCAGCTCTGATATTTTCTCGTCGAAGTCTTTGATATCTGCCTTGAGCTGTTCCTGTGTAACATCGTCCTCTGGTATAAGCTTTACATCTATGCTATATCCGCCCTTCACGTCCTGGATATCAGCCTTGATATCTGCATAAAATGTGGCATACTGAGCATAATCCTCACAAGCTGTATCAAGACCAGCACGAAGAGCATCGAAATTGAGATTTTCTCTGCTCTTATACTGTCCGTCCGTATACGAAAATGTAAAGCTCGTGAGCCCATTGTGCATAGCATATCGTATAGATGAGGCAAATTCATCTGCTGTCATTGCTTCTGTCACAAAAGTCTCATCGAATGTATATGGCTGCGCAGCAGCATCTTTCACCGAGTCTTCATTCTCTAAGCTCTTTGCAGAATCGTTTTGGTTGTTAATATTCGCAATAACTACTGACAGGCATAATGCGATAAATACAACTGCCGCCAGTAGTGCGAAAATCTTTTTTTTCATTTTAAATTGCTCCCAAATTCACTCTTTGTACGAATTCTACTTTTTCATCTTTATATAAGCGAAACCCCACATGAATAAAGTCGTAAGTGTACGTTGTTTGATTTTCAAATTTTGGGTTCTTCACGTTTTTTTCTTTCTGAAAATTATATCTTACCGTTGGTCGATTTTTTACTCAGAATTTTATGATTTGCAACACAATTATATTAAACCATATTCATGAATAAAAATCAATGTTGTTATGCATGATAAATATTATTTTGTCTTACATGATGGATGATAATTCCAGGTAAATATAAAGCTTTCGCATAACCATTTAAAACAAAAGAGGCACGGATCAAAATCCATGCCTCTTTTTCTAAATCCATATTCTTGTTTCAGAATCCACGTTCCTATTCTAGAATCCACGTTCCTATTTTAGAATCCGCGTTCTTATTTTGGAATCCATATTTCTATTTTAGAATCCACGTTCCTATTCTAGAATCCGCGTTCTCATTCTGAAATCTACGACATCATTTTATCCGATATGCACCGTGGAATATATGTAGTCGGATTTTATCATTTCAGTGTGAATTGATGCAATTCTATACCCAGATACATGCGGCACAAAATGTCTGCAACTTCACTTCGCTTGTTATTTGATGCCGGCTTGAAGCTGTGTGCTTCGTCACCTTTGCATCGTAAATCAAATGTGTCAGCATCCAGCAAGTTCCTGTCCCACATCTGCTTTTTGTGTCAGATTTTTCCTACTCTTTTTCCATTTCCTCTATCACGCAGGTATGCTGCTTACTCTTTTTGTCATAGCTTATGCCTACAAGTATGATGTCGCCTGTATACTGGAGGAGTGAGTCTGTGTAGTGACGCTCTTTTATCTGCTGCAGTGCGGTAGATGCCTTCTCGTTCCATTTTAGCTCGACTACGAGAGCCGGAAAGTCTGCGGCAAAGCGTGGCTTTGGCACATATACAAAATCAGCAAAGCCTCTGCCTGTTGGCATCTCACGTACTGGTCTGAAATACCGTCGCATGGAACTGAGATATGCCAGAGTCAAAATGCTGCTGAGTGAATTTTCGTCGTGATATCTGATAACTGAAGAGTATTCTGAATGTATCTTTTCTATTCCTGAAGCGACAGCGTCAGCATCAAGGTCGAGAGTAGCCCTCAGAAGTGCGTCTGACTGCATTTCAAAATCATTAAGCTCGTCCCATTTGTCATCTTCAAGAGCAGCAGAAAATTCCTCACGTATCTCTTCGTTTGGTATAAATGCTGACCGTTCTTCAAAATCATATGCCAGATATCCTAGGTGAATCAGGAGTGTAAGTACATCATTTCTGTTTTTAAATGTCACCATATCATTTGTAAATGATGTAGTTCTGACAGGCACCGAGTCCCCAGAGAGCATGGTTACTATATCTGTCCTCAACCCATCAAAATCCATATCGATAAAAGGTCTGACCGATTCAAATGTACTTGTCTGCGACCAGTAGCTCTGGAATGTGCCGTCAAGCATAAAATTCACCACGGCATTGGGATTGTATATATGACGATCTTTCAGCAAGTATCCGTCATACCAGTGCTTTACACCGGAGAAGTCACGGCCGTATTTTCTACAAAGCTCCAATACCTCATCTTCAGTGAATCCGATATATTCGGCAAACGCCCCTGGCGCAAGCATCGTAAACTGTCGGAAATTATTTAGTGACGACTGTGTCTTGAGCCTCTTTACCGGAAGTATTCCAGTCATGTAGGCAAGGGCAATATATTTTGTAGGCTCGGTACCCTTGAACATAAGGCTCAGGAAGTTAATATATTCATCCTGAATGTTTGTGTTGTGAGCCTCATCTCGTATGAGGACGTCCCATTCGTCTATTATGACAACAAATTTATTTTTCGTCTTTTCATGAATGTCTGAAAGCGCGTCAGCCAGGCTGACGACAGAATCACTTATGATCCCAGGATAAGCTTCCCTCAGCTCACTTATGACCGCCTCCTGGATCAGGGATACTACATTATTTACATCCATGCTGGATTTTAAAAACCACTGCACATCAAAATGAATGACATCATATTTATTGAGATGCTTTCTGAAGCTGTCGGACTTACTGATTTCAAGCTCGGAAAAAAGCTTTTCAGAATCACAGCCCTTGCTGTAGTAGGCTGTAAGCATATTGGCAGTTATGGATTTTCCGAAACGGCGCGGGCGACTATTGCAGATGAAGGCCTGCATAGTGCTGATTACGCTGTTTGTATAATTTATGATACCGCTTTTATCAACATATATTTCTGAATCAACAGATGGCTGAAATGCACTATTGTCTGGATTTAAAAATTTTCCCAT
>CAVJDC010000103.1:0-6338 GCA_963648085.1 Anaerovoracaceae bacterium | reverse complement strand
TGATAACTGCCATCTGCTCGCGTGTCACTTCGTCATTTGGACCGAATCTTCCGTCGCCATATCCGTTTACTATGCCCTTTGAAGCAGCCCATGCTACTCCTGATGCATACCACTTATCTGATTCCACATCGCTGAAATCAGCCTTGCCGTCGAAATTCTCGGCTCCAGCAAGACGACTAAGTACAGTTACGAACATACCGCGTGTCATGGACTTAGTCGGGGCAAACTCAGTATCTGAAACTCCATTAAAGAGTTCGTGTGATACTGCAAATCCTACAGCAGATCTGTACCATGCACTGTCTGACACATCACTAAATGGCTTGCCATTTGCGATTATCGATAATGCAGCTCCTACAGGTGCCTTAGCATATAGATATTCGTCAGCAGTCACAAATGATTCACGTATGATCGTCTGCTTAGCATTTTCGCCATTGCTTGCATTTCCGTCAGAATCAGTCTTTCCATCGGCTCCTGCCTGTCCTTCAGAATCAGTCTTTCCATCAGCTTCTGCGTCTCCGATGATAATTCCTACAAGATCAGAATTGTTGATGCCGCCCTTGCCTGCAAGTGGCTTCATGACTTTATCATCAAACTTATACTTGTATCCAAGTATTTGCTTGCCTGCTGCTATGTCCTTTCCGCCTGATGTTACATTCAGCTTTATACTGCCATCAGTATTCTTATCAATCGTAAATGTCACATCTGAGCCATTTCCTGCCGTAAGTTCGGAAAGGTCACCATTATCTACTGTGATGTCGCCAAGGTCAGTCTTTATCACTAAGTCTGCATTTGTGTTCTTTTCGATAGAGCTTACAGATGCCTTAGGAATAGTGACTTCTACGTGGGTTATATCTGTCTTGCCCTTGCCTGCTTCGACTGTAATGTCTTTGTCAGAGCTTGAGCCTACAGCCTTCACAGCGTCGTCTACTGCATCCTTCTTTACATCAACAGATGCATCTGTACCATCTACATTTACGTCTGGCTTTATGATCTCTGGATTTGCAGGTGTCTCGTCATCCTTGTCTATGTCTGTGACACCGCCTGAGCCACTGCCAGAATCTCCACCGCCAGTACCACTGCCAGAATCTCCGCCACCAGTACCACCGCCAGTGTCACCAGAATCTCCACCGCCAGTACCACTGCCAGAATCTCCACCGCCAGTACCACTGCCAGAATCTCCGCCACCAGTGCCACCGCCAGAATCGCCGCCGCCAGTATCACCAGAATCGCCGCCGCCTGTGTCGCCTCCTGACTTAGAAGTCGTTGCGATATTTACTATAATATTTCCATCTTCAACTGTAAGATCTCTCGTAGCTATCACAGCGGTTATGATATTTTTGCCGACTGATGATACTTCTGACGTCTCATACTTAGTATCGCCTATAGATATAGAGTCTATCTTATACTCACTATTTTCATCTATAGCTGCGCTTATTCGCAGTATGCTGCCTGCAAGAAGCTTTATACTACTGTCAGTATAATCTGTATCATTTACAATCACTGAGATATCATCGGCTGCGCCGCCTGATTTTGCAACAGTTACAGTATAATATTCTGCATTTGCCTGCCATTCCAGTGCAGGATAACCGCCATTTATACTTCCATCCGTATCACCACTATATCCTGGCTTAAGGTCATCAGTTACAAACGATGCAGCCTTCATCGCATCAGCTTCCAAAGCAAAGCTTGCAATATCGTCTGACTTTAGTCTTCCAAAATATCCGCCGTCAGTCGAAGAACCCTTTAGCCACCAGCAATTGTAGACGATGTGATTGAACATTCCATTGAATGTGCCTATTGCTTCTGCCCAGTTGTCACCAGAGGTCGAGTCAATAATACCTGCATTGTAACAATTTGCAAGCGTATTTTCATTTGTGCCCGCAATGCCGCCTGATGGCCAGCCTCCTGTGATATTGCCCATATTGTAGCAATTTTCGCAGACACCGCCATTCCAGAATGCACCAACCACGCCGCCTGTACCTTTTGCGTCAGTACCGATGACGCGAGCATAATTGACACAATTTTGAATGATGGAATAAGCTTCATCAATCTTGTTTTCATTGTTGTAGGCTGTTTTGCCTGTCTTTCCCACGATGCCGGCTACACTTCGGTTCGCATAAATATAACCAGTTACGCCGACATTCTTTACAGTAGGACTGACTGGCCGCATAGACTCAGGATCACCATCATGAACGCCGAGACGACCTATAAGGCCTACACTCTGCCCATCGCCAAAGTATCCACTCTCACAATGCCTGTCACAGTAGATATTGAAGACATAATGTCCATCGCCGTCAAATGTACCGCAAAATGAGCTTGAAAGCTTAGTTTTACTGTCATTTTTCGTTGTCAGATATTGTCCGCCAATCGGCATGAAATTTGGGCCTGACCATGTATCAGAGGTCTTATCATAAGAGCCGCCCATATCTAAATTCGCAGTAAGTGTAACAGTCTTCCCGTTGAAGTCTTCCACACCATAATGATAAATGTCTGTAGACATATTTTGTCCACTGCCCTCAGATGAACCACTGCCTGAAGCTTCATGTGTCCAGCCATTTAACTTATCATTCCACCAGGATGCTTCATAATATTGCGTATCAGAGGTATAAATCCTGCAATTTTCATTTACAAGTCCATTTACTAGTGCTGCCACTCCCATAAGTTCTGCTGGAGTAGAGATTTTGTAACTAGTATCATTTTCATGCCCGATATACCAGCTGATATCGACAGTCTCGCCATCCCAGCGCTGATCACCAGAAAGCTCTGCATTTAGTACATTGGCATTTCTGCCCGAAACAATTTCACCTGTATCCTTCGAAACTATTGAAATTTGAACATTGCTGTCTGTCGTAACTTCAAAAGAATATGTCCCATCAGATGTTGGCTGAAGATCAGTTTCATTGTTTAGCAAAACTCCGCCGACCTTATAAAGTCCTTCATTATAGTTGACAATTTTAAAAGAAATCTTAGTTCCTGCAAGTGTCTTGAAGCTGTATGTTACCTCCTGATTTCCCTGATATTCAATCTTTGCAGATCCGCCAGCAGCCACAGTCGCATCGCTAAATATTTCCAATGTCACGTCATATGCTTCACCAGAATTTTGCCATTTTAGAATCGGATAACCGTCATTGACTCCATAAATATCCGCTTCAAAAGCATCGCCAAGTGCCAGCACAAAGTCAGCATTCTTCATCTCAGTGTTGCTTTTAGATATCCCTGCAAAGGCAAATGCATCCGTCGCTTTAACGCTAGAATCAAGGTAGTATGAATTTGTCGCAGTTCCATCGCCATATACCAATGGAAAATAGCCTACACTATAGCTGACGCCAGCATAATCACCGCTGGTATTTTCACACTGAACTGTGCCAGTATTGTAACAATTTGTCACGTCCGCAGTTTTTGAGATACCCATTGCGAAGTAATTGTTGTACCCTTTGCCGCGTGATGCGCTGATATCGCCAGTATTATAACAATTGGTAACTTTTTTTCCGCCTATACCAAATGCACTACTTCCACCGGAGATGATATCTCCAGTGTTGACACATCCGCTCACAGTGCCATTAGCACCGCAAATTCCGCCTACAGGGCCGCCTGCACTAGCAGAAACATTTCCGGCATTTAGACAATCCTTTACAACCGTTTCAGTTGAAGTATTATTAAGTATCCCTCCAGCCATAGATTTGTTTCCAGTAATAGTTCCATAATTGATACATCCCGTAATAGTATTTTTTAAATGATCACCCATAAGGTCACCATGATAGTACTCAGCCGCAATGCCAGCAATATATCCCATATCTTGACTTGTAACATTTACGAGATTTGTGCACTTGCTGATGGAAGTATCACCGATCAAAGCAGCTATACCTGCTGCTGCAGAACTCTGTGTTTTTATCTCGCCAGAGACTGTCAAATTAGAAACAGAAGCATAAAGTAAGCACCCAAATAAGCCTCTGTAATAATTTTCCAGGTCTGCACCGATATAAATGTTGCTGACTGCTTTTCCGCTGCCGTCATAGTTTCCAGAAAATGGTCTGTCATATGTTTTTCCAATCGGGGACCAGTAATCTTTATCCTCTCCACATATAGAAGAGAGATCTATATTATTTACCTGCTTAAAATATATATCCCTAAAATCTTGTTGTTTTTTGTTTACATAATTAGAAAGACTTACAAGATCATCGACAGTCTTGATGAGATAAGGCTGCTGTGAAGTGCCCTCTCCTTCCCATGGATATACAAGACTGCTGACCACAGGGATTGAACCGGCTTGCAGATCAGTGATATGTATGGCAGTCATATTCCCTTGATTGCATGCGATCGCCGAAAAAGGTGTGACAACAGCATTTCCTTCCGCTTTTCCAGTAATGTTTATCGTCCCTATAAGGAGTTTTCCATTTTGGTCGAAAGTTTTGGAATTATTATAGTATGAAAAAACTATCTTTCCGTCATTAAAAGTAGCTTTTCCATCTCCGTTTCCTTTGATCGACAAATTAGGATTTGGACTTGCTGAATTTACGATTATATATTTGTCATCGTAGGTAAGCTTCACCTCGGCCGACGAAGGTCCATATCCATTTGCCTTTCCAGTGATATAAACATTTATGTCAGTGTCGTCTTCAATCACTAGTGTGTCCAACGTATATTCCACCGATATACCATAGGCAGCATCATCTGCGGCCAACGTCACGGTAGGAAAAGGTGCCAAGACGAGGAAAAAACATAATAGCATACTGAAATGCTTTTTTAATTTTATTTTCATAGAATTCTTCCTCCGTAAAATCGATCACTTACGGGGGGGGATTCCTTTTATCTAAATCTCACTAAAAAGTGGTAGAAATCCCCCTCGCGAGAGGCGATGTGATTTATCATGCCTCTCTTTTGGAGAAAGCACTTTTAGCTGAATGTGCCAAATTTACCATAATGTACATAATACTGAATAGCCTGTGCATCAAGTGCATTCACTCTTCCATCGCCGTTAACATCAGTATTAAGCCAATCAATACCTTCAGTTTTGTTGCTAAATACATTTGTAGCAATATATGCGGCAACCTGTGCATCAACGATATTTGTCGCCATATCCTGATTTGCATCACCTGTTGCTGGGTTTATAGTTACGTAGCTGCCAGCTTTTTCCTCTACAGTAAGGTTAGGGATGTCATCTATTTTAGCATTCTCATAAAGCATAACAAAGACATATTTGCCACTTTCGCCATTTGCATAAGCAGGAACATAAGCAAGAGCCGTATCGCCGATGAAATATGCATTGCCAGCAGTTGGAATCTTATCGGTCGTATACTTGACAAGTCTATAGCCATTGGCATAGAGGGCATGAGAGATTCTTGTTTCTGCAATATTGATGGTTGTCTTGCTTTCAGGCAGAGTGACACTACTTCCTGACACAGCATCCTTCGCTGATCCCGCAGCTGAAGTTACCTCAAATTCAGCTGTACCTGCTGCTTTTGCAGTAAAGATGAATGTCGCAAGCTGTAGTGCGCTATCCTTTGTAACTGCAATCTCGCTGCCCGATGAAGAAGTTTTAAAGGAAGCAGTACAACTGCCATTGGCATCTCCTGTTGCCTGACCATCTGTGCCGAAAGCAGTATTTGGAATTGCGGAAACGAATTCAAGCTTGCTATTATCATAACTGAATGTAAGAGAACCGCTTGCTAAACTTTCTGCTGCATCTGGTGTCAATGCCGCTGTCACAGTGACAGTGTCGCCGGTTCCATAATTACCTTTATCAGTAGAAATAGAAGCAGCATAAGATGCGGCAGCAGGAGCAGAGCTGCCAAGTGTGACACTTAAGCCACTAGTAATGCCGCTTACTGTGCTATATTCAGATATAGTCTCACCATTTAACGTAACAGAAGATATCGCATGCTCTTCGTCGGCTTGCTCAATTTTTACATTAGTTGAGTAACCACCCGCTGCTGCGACAGCACCATTAATATTTACATTTGATGTCGGCTTGATAATTGCAGCATATTCTTTATTTCCAGTATTGTAGATAGCATTTATACTTTTCACACCATCTGCATAGTTGATTTCAAGACCATTTATCGTGATATTACTGCCATAGATGATGCTAGCCGCTTCATCATTATCCGCTTTAACATTTAAATTATTAAACTTGCAATTGTCGAGAATTATCGCACCAGTGCTTTGAATTGGATTATTATTATCCCAACTAGAAATTGTACTTGCTAACCCGTTAATTGTTACATTTTTTAGTGTAATGCCACTGTTATACCCAAAACCATCACTTTCTCCTGTATATCCGATTGTGAGATCTTCTATACAAAGCTCCGCCTTTCGTTCGGTGTTCGTAGCACTAGTTG
>CAVJDC010000102.1:0-6476 GCA_963648085.1 Anaerovoracaceae bacterium | reverse complement strand
CCGAAACTGTCCGCAAGGTCAACAAGCATATCCCGATCCTCTTTATGTCTGCAAAGGATGATTTACCCTCCAAGCAGAAAGGCTTCTTGCTGGGAATTGATGACTATATGGTCAAACCCGTGCAACTGGATGAACTGCTGCTTCGTGTCCGGGCGCTGCTTAGGCGGGCTAATATCGAAATATACTAGACAAAACTGAGCTCACCCGCCTGCAGCGGCATTATGAGGCGTGTATGGAAGAAATCTCTGCGCTGGAAGCCTCCAAGACATCTAGTTCCAACCATTGTAGCTTTAAGCTGTGGGCTGATTGGCTGCGCATTTATGGCAGGCTCGGTCTTTGCTGTGACAGCGGCTGCTCCCATCATTTGACTGACAGTGTTGCTGGCCATTCCAGGGTTTGCATTGTGGGGAGCGGCTTACTTTGGATACAAAATTGTCAAACATCGAAGATTTGCAAAGGTTCTGCCGCTGATTGATGCAAAATATGACGAAGCCTGCGCTGTCTGTGAAAAGGCACAGCAGCTTTTAGGAAAATAAAAACTCGCTATAACACAAAAGAAGAATGAGCCATGTGCAGCAGAAATGCCGTGCAGGGCTCATTCTTTTTGGGTTCTCTGTATGCAGGTCAACCCGATTTAATATTTCGCAAACACAATTCAAGCAAATCGTTAACGAAGCGATTGTATGATAGACCCATCAACAATGAGAGGTGCTTAGAAAGGAGGCAGCAGAGCATGAACGCAAAAAAGTCGGCCGCTGTGATTGCGGCAGGTGTTGTTAGTATCGGTACAGCTGTAGTCAGTTTGATTCTGCATCGCAGGAATCATTATTGATCTAAAGTAAATACATTTGATGTGATTTAATTCGAAAAGTGAGGAATTTATTATGGCAAAGTCAAAATTGGTCAAGACAAATGAGAAAATCGCTGAAAAAGTGGTTGGCGGGTACAAGAAAATCGAGGATACCGTTGTCGGTGGGTACAAGAAAATCGAGGATACCGTTGTTGATGGGTACCGAAAAATAGAGGACGCTTTTGTGGATCAGTATCTGACCCACGGCAGCGAGTCTGTGGAGGATGCAAAGAAGCGTCTGCGCGCAGATCAAGAAGAAAGGCAGGCAGAAGCCTGTAGTCAGGCAGAAGCCTGTAGTCAGGCAGGAGCCTGTAGTCAGGCAGAAGCCTGTAGTCAGGCAGAAGCCTGTAGTCAGGCGGGAGCCTGTAGTCAGGCAGAAGCCAGTAAATCGGATTCTAATAAATAGTAGGAGGAATTTAGAAATGAAAAAAAGCAACTTTATAACTTTAGTTCTTGGAACAGTCAGTGGTGTATTCTTTGCACTGGGCATGTGTATGGCACTTCTCACAGAATGGGGTGCTCGCAAGCAAGGTATCGCCTGCGGTGTCATCGGCCTTGTACTTGGCCTCACTACCCTACTCATTTGGCGTAAAATGGAAGGTAAAGCTCCTGTCAAAGTCAGTGGTAAACTGGCGAGAAGTATTTTCCTCGGTGTCCTCGGTGCATTGATACTGGGTGTTGGCATGTGTCTGAGCATGGTGTTTGGAAAAATGATCCTCGGCATTGTGGTCGGTATCATTGGCATCGTTGTGCTGCTGATGCTGATTCCTTTGACAAAAGGTTTGCATGACTAAAGGGTAACTGGTAAAAGCCATTGCACATCTAATGCTGTGCAATGGCTTTTATTTGTGTATACCCTATCAAATCATCTTGAAGTATTTCAGCGCCTCGGTGATGGCAGCTTCCTTTTCGGGAGGACATTTTGGCTGCCTGGCATTTTCAGATTTCGGTTTGTTATAATTCTCTCTCTATATAATTCCATATTTCTGTTTCACCCAGGCGATATAGAGACTGCTCACCTTTAAACCGCTATGTTCCTGCACATACGCTTTGATTGTTCATAGGTTGCGCCCTTTTGGAATCCGGACATGTCTATGTCTTCCATCGAGAACTCAACATTCACTTTTTGGGGAATCGATTTCTTCCTTGGAAAGAAGAACGACCGTCTCGACGTGGCTTGTAAATGGAAAATTGTCATATGCTCGGATTTCGCCGCAGCGATATCCATGTTCTTCCATAAATCTGAGATTTTCGACTAGTGTTTTTGGATTGCATGAAATGTAAAGTATCTGGTCTACCCCAAATTTGAGAAGCTTTGGAAGTGCCTTGTAGTGAATGCCCGGACGAGGCGGATCCACAACTATCACGTCCGGCTTATACTCAAGGCTGTCTATGACTTTAAGCACATCACCAACGATAAATTCACAGTTATCAAGCCTATTGAGCTTTGCATTCTCTCTAGCAGCAATCACTGCATCTTCTACAATCTCCACGCCTATCGCTTTCTTTGCCTTGAGAGCAAGAGCCTGTGTGATCGTACCAGTACCGCAGTAAAGATCAAATACAGTCTTGCCTTCGATATCGTCTATGAGTGACAATGCATCTGAATAAAGCCTCTCTACTGCCTTCACATTCGTCTGAAAAAATGAGAAAGCACTTACCCTAAACTCAAGGCCCATAATCCTCTCACGATAATAATCCCTGCCATAAAGCACTACGCACGATTCATTTGTGACGCGGTCTGAGAGGTCATCATTTTTTGTATGAATTATCCCGGCTATATCATTTTCGAGTGGGAGTGCAAGAATCATATCTTTAAAAGCTTGCTCATCAAACTCTACCTCAGTTGTTGTCACGATATTTATCAAAAGTTCCTCATAAAATTCACTCTTACGAATCACAAGATTTCTCATGAGTCCATCGTGGTTTCTCTTATGATAATATCTATACCCTCGTTCTTTACAAAATGCGAGAACAGCTTTGACTATCTTGTTGAAATCGTCATGGACAAGCTGACAGCAGTCGACATTCAAGATACTCATATACTTGCCCTTCATGTGCATTCCTAAAGTCATTTCGCCGCCTTTTTCGAAATTACCGAAGGTATATTCCATCTTATTTCTATATCTGTAAACGGTCGGACTTGCCTCTATGCCAGCAAAATGTCCGGTCTTCATCTTTTTCTCTATTATAAGATTCTGTACCATCTCACCTTTTTCAGTAAGCTGCTGTTCGTAATCTTTTCCCTGATATGTGCATCCGCCACAAATTCCTTTTAATCTGCAGGCTTCCATCTAATTCTCCTTAATTTGTTATATTTCTACATTTTGACACGCCCCATGCCTAAAGGCAAGGGATTCTTGCTACCTGTCAAGTGTATTGGCTAACCTATCCATTTCTGGTAGGTCGTAGTACAAGTTATGGGTATGCCATTACCTATCCTAGAGCATAACACATGTTCTCTAGGCAGTATGTCTGATATTACTATTGCCAACATACTCAGGTAAAGCGCAGCAGAGCAATGACAAGCATGCCTTACTGACAAGTTTGCTTTACTGGCAAGCATGCCTTACTGACAAGTTTGCTTTACTGGCAAGCTCTCTTGATCGTACGACGCATAGCTTGCATCGAGCAGCTTACCATTCCATTGTCTCAAGATCATTTAAGTCATATGGTGTTTCTTGATATACAAAATTCAGCCAATTTGAGTAAAAAAGATTTGCATGACCCTTCCATGTCACTTCGACACCATTTTCAGGCTTGTCATCTACAAAATAGTTGAATGGCATTATGATTCTCTTACCAGCAGCAACATCTCGATCATACTCTTTTTTTAAAGTTCCGCGATCATATTCCCAATGTCCTTGGAGAAATATCCAGCGATTGTTTTTATTCGTGATAAGATGGGGTCCTGCCTGCTCCGACTGTGCAAGAATCTTGAGATCTCCTACACCCTCCACATCTTCAGAAAAAATCTGTGAATGACGTGAGTGTGGCACATAAAATTGATCATCAAAGCCCCTTGTAAGCGGCGATTTATAATCCTTTTCAAGCAGCCTGTGAGGAAATACACCAAATAACTTATCTTCAAGAACAGTCTTTCCAATATTATAATGATGATACAATCCTGCCTGTGCCGCCCAGCAAATATGTATCGTACTAAAAACATTCTTCTTTGTACGATCCATAAAACCTGTCAGGTTATCCCAATAATCGACATCCTCATACTCTAGCATTTCAAGTGGAGCACCAGTAATAATCATCCCATCAAACTTTTCATCTTTTATATCTTCATATGACCGATAAAAGAGATTCAGATGAGAAAGATCTTCTTTTTTTCTGTAATCAGTCTCCATCATGATCAAATGAAGATCAACCTGAAGCGGAGTATTTGCAAGCATCTGTATAAGCTGTATCTCTGTCACTTCAAGTGTGGGCATCAGATTTATGACACCTATCTTCAGAGGTCTTATGTCCTGTATAGATGCTCTGTCACTATTCATTACAAAAACATTTTTCTTCTCTAGCACTTTATATGCCGGATAATTTGATGGTATTAAAATTGGCAAATTTATGCCTCCTTTTAGCTTCTCAATTCTATAATTTGTTCGCCATGCTATGATTCTGTGCTATCATCCTGCATCCTTCACATTGGCGCTTATATATTCGTCTATCTTTTGCGATTGCTTCTTTGCTATCAAATTTCTTCACTGCTGCACTCTATATAACTATCACACGCCGCATTGTCGAAGCAGCTTTCCTTGCTGCCGCACGCTACATTGCCGCATCCACCGTAGTATGCTGCCTATATAAGTGGTGATGTCTGGCGCTGCATTATGCATTGAAGTTTATACATTAAGCAGTTTGTAATAATCGTCATACTTGCTGTAGAATTCTCTTTTATACTCTACGAACCTGTCTTCTTCTAGAGCATTTCTAATATTTTTCATAGTATGAACTAAGAAATGAAGATTGTGCTCACTAAGAAGCATGGATGAGAGAATTTCATTTGATTTAAATAGATGACGCAAGTATGCTCTTGAATAATTTCTGCATGTATAGCAGTCACATTCATGATCAAGAGGAGTGAAATCTCTTTCATATTTTGCATTCTTAATCGAGATTCTTCCTTGCGAAGTCATAGCAGCTCCATTTCTTGCAAGTCTTGTAGGGAGCACACAGTCGAACATGTCAACACCACGCTCTACACCCTCAAAAAGATGATCTGGAGTACCTACACCCATCACATAACGAGGCTTGTCCTTTGGCAGATAATCTGTACAGTAATCCAGAACCTCATACATGATTTCTCTAGGCTCACCTACACTAAGTCCGCCTATAGCGTATCCTGGAAGATCAAGCTCCGTGATTTCGCATGCACTTTGATATCTAAGCTCCTTATACATCCCACCTTGCATAATCCCGAAAAGGGATTGTTTTTCAGTATTTTTGTGAGCTTCCTTGCATCTTTTAAGCCATCTTGTGGTTCTTTCTAATGACTGCTTCACATACTTACGATCTGCAGGATACGGAGCACATTCATCAAATGCCATCATGATATCTGAGCCGAGAGCATTTTGAATTTCGATTGACTTTTCTGGTGAAAGCATATGTCTCGATCCGTCGATGTGCGAGTTAAACATCACGCCTTCCTCTGTAATTTTTCTCAGTGCACCAAGACTAAAAACTTGGAAACCGCCGCTGTCCGTAAGAATCGGCTTGTCCCAATTCATAAATTTGTGAAGTCCGCCCGCTTCCTTTACTATCTCATGACCTGGTCTAAGATAGAGATGATATGTGTTTGAGAGTATAATCTCAGCTCCAAGTTCTTTTACCTCTTCAGGTCTCATTGCCTTTACGGTAGCCGCCGTACCTACAGGCATAAATACTGGTGTCTCTACAGTTCCGTGAGGAGTGTGCAAACGTCCCCTTCTGGCTCTCGTCCTACTGTCTGTCTTTAAAAGTTCAAAAGTAACTGCGTTCATTTACTGTCTCCATGAATTATATATTGTCACGATTATTGTCGTGATGTCAAATTTTGCCAATTTCATTCTGTGAACTACCCACCACCTAAAGGTAGTGGGTTTTATGCTCTAACATATAAACATCGCATCTCCGTAAGAGAAAAATCTATACTTAAGCCTTACTGCCTCTTCGTATATTTTTATCATCTTTTCCCTATCATACATAGCCGATATGAGCATAAGCAGCGTGGATTTTGGAAGATGAAAATTTGTAATAAGACAATCAACTATCCTAAAGGTATATCCTGGATAAATAAATATATCTGTACTTCCTTCCATCGCCTTTATCGTGCCATCTTCACCAGCTGCACTTTCAAGCGTTCTTGTCGATGTAGTTCCAACTGCTATGACACGTCTGCCACTTTTTTTCGTCTCATTGATAATGGCTGCATTTTCCTCAGATATTGAATATTCTTCAAAATGCATATGATGCTCTTCAATTGTATCACATTTCACCGGTCTAAAGGTTCCTATGCCGACATGAAGCGTGACATAAGCAATTTTTATACCTTTTTCCTTAGCCCTTTCAATCAGCTCCTCTGTAAAATGAAGACCCGCCGTCGGGGCAGCAACTGAACCTTCCTCACGATTGTATACAGTTT
>CAVJDC010000101.1:5568-6537 GCA_963648085.1 Anaerovoracaceae bacterium | reverse complement strand
TATCTTTGCCGCCGTCACTTGACTTGCCGCTATCTTTGCCGCCGTCACTTGACTTGCCGCTATCTTTGCCGCCGTCACTTGACTTGCCGCTATCTTTGCCGCCGTCACTTGACTTGCCGCTATCTTTGCCGCCGTCACTTGACTTGCCGCTATCTTTGCCGCCGTCACTTGACTTGCCGCTATCTTTGCCGCCGTCACTTGACTTGCCGCTATCTTTGCCGCCGTCACTTGACTTAGCACCGTCCTTGCCGCTGTCACTTGACTTAGCACCGTCCTTGCCGCTGTCATTGTCATTGTCGTCGATATCGCTAAAGTCGATATCAGTATCGGAATAATCATCGACAGACGCAACACCAGCCTCTACAAGAGATTTTTCATAGCTTCCAGTAGAAAGATAATATTCTGTATCTGACATAATCTCGCTTGTTCCGAGAATATCCCTTATGTGGTTGGACAATTCTTCTTGCGTAGCCACTGAGGAAACTGCATCTGTGCAAAATGGATTTAGGACAATATATGCAATCAGAACTACTGAAATGAACACATTTGCCATTTTCCTGTAGTCATAGCTCTTTGTATATTTTTTCTCATGAAAGGTCTTTTTCTTTCCAGCTTTTTTCTGTTTTCGCGAAGAAAGGATCAGCATCGCAAAGATTGCTATGTTGTCGATAAATATAATAAAATATTGCGGTTTTAACACACCCTCTACAGAAGATGTCACATCGGACAGCAGCGCTATCGAGTTGATCAGCTTTACAGAAAGTGTACCATTAAAATATTTGTGATATAGCACGTCGCCAAACATAAAAATTGACCATAGCATATAGAGCGACGCTGGCACCCATTTATTTCTGAATGCACTGAACAATATAAATATAAAGATGCACGTCACAGCCAGGACAAGAGTAAAATAGCTGCTCACATCCATAAATGTATAAAACATTATATTTTTTACTATAACTGCGGCAA
>CAVJDC010000101.1:0-5558 GCA_963648085.1 Anaerovoracaceae bacterium | reverse complement strand
GGTCATGCACCTGCACCCACATGTTTGATAAATGCCTCTTCAGTCTTTTTTGTAGAAAAAGCATCATTCTCTTTAGAATTTGCATATATATTTGTCCTTCCATAGTTTTTCATACATCTCAATGCATAAAAATGCACAGATTAACGATATATTATATCATTTTTTCGTATGTCAATACAATTGTAAAATCGCATAAAACCGCCAATAAGTCTCGTCAAAGCAAAATTTCACATTTCGAACACCTTATCCTGTTTATAATGTAATTCATGACATCCACGCCTCGATAGTCAGGTTCCATTCCCTCCTTCTGTAAGACAGATGTTATGCGAGCATCGCTGCAAGCCACTCAATTCACTAATCAAGTGAGCTTGTCCGTGCTCTGCTGCACTAAAAAAATCCCCAAAGAGCTACAAAACACCTCACATGTGCGCTGTACCCTTTAGGGAATTTTCTATGTGTAATCTAAATCTAAGCTATATCATTGTCTGCAAGATTCTTGTTCATCAGCTTAATCATCTCGATAAACAGGTCAATTCTTTCAGGTGGAATTCCTGCAATGATCTCATCATGAACTGTACCTAGTCTTCTTGCGATTTGCTTTACCTTAGCCTTGCCTTCATCAGTAATGAAAACTAAAAATGATCTTCTGTCTCTTTCTGTAGTGCGTCTTTCTACAAAATTTCTGCTTTCGAGTATATCTAGGATTCTGGCAAGCGTAGCCTGATCCTTGTCGACTCTCCTTGACAGATTTTTCTGATTTATGCCATCTTCTTCTATAAGATTGTACAGCACTACATACTGCTCGAGAGTAATGTCATCCCTGTCAAGTGCAGCAGACATGCGACGACGCATTCTTTTTTGCATAACATAAACTAAATAAGTTAATTCCTCATTAATGTCAAACATCCTACACTACACACCGCCTTTCTATATAAAAATTTACTTTTTCTTAGGAGCTTCAACTTTTTCTTTCGTATCCTTTGTAGCTTCAGCAATCTTTCTGAGCTCTGGCTTTGATACTTTTCCATTATTTAGAAGTGGGAATTCGTCTACAAACCAATAATATGAAGGAATCGAAAGTGTAGGTGTCTTTCCTACGCAAAATGCTCTAAGCTCAGGAGCTGTAAGCTGCGAGCCTTCTCTAAGCTTTACGAATGTACCTACGATTTCGCCATATTTATAATCCTTAACTCCGATCGCATATGCGTCTTCTACATCTGGATGTGACGTAAGAACCTTTTCTACCTCACCTGGGCTGATATTTTCACCACTTCTGATGATTATGTCCTTAAGTCTGTCTCCAAGTTTGAGATACCCATTTTCATCCATATATCCCTGGTCACCTGTGCGGAGCCATCCATCAGGAGTAAACGTACTTGCAGTCTTTTCAGGCTCTCCGAGATATCCAAGCATGATATTGTATCCTCTTGTACATATCTCACCAGGAGTGCCCGCAGGAACCTCTTCAAGAGTATCAGGGTTTACAAATTTAATCTCAAGACCTGGATTTAGAGTACCTACTGTATTTCCTTTGACCTCTGGAGAGTCATCTCTATTTGTAGCCGTAACGCATGGAGATGTTTCTGTAAGTCCGTAGCATACAATTACATTTTCCATCTTCATGATGCCTTCAATTTCTTTTACCATCTTTTCAGGACACGGAGCACCTGCTACGATACCCTTACTCATGCATGAGATTTCATATGCATCAGGATCTTTTTTAAGAGCCTCGATAAAGCCGATAAACATCGTAGGCACACCACATACAGTAGTGCATCTTTCTCTTTCAATCATTTTTAATGATTCCGCTGGCTTAAATCTGCTTGTAAGAACGATAGGAATACCTCTCATGATTGATGTGAGACCTGATACTACTGAGCCAAATGTGTGGAAGAGCTGAATCTGCATACACATCTTATCATCTGGAGTAAGTCCCATTCTCTCTACGAGAGTATTTGAGTTTTCTACAATATTCAAGTGCGAGAGCATTACGCCCTTAGGGAATCCTGTGCTTCCTGAAGTATAGATGACATATGCCAAGTCATAAACTGTCACTTCTGCTCTGGCTGCATCAAATTCAGCATCATCCATTGCGCGTCCTTCTTCCATGGCTGTCTTGAAATCATATACGCCTGGATAAGCAAATTCGTCAGTAGCATCTACCAAAATAACTCTCTTAAGGAGCGGTGCCTTTTCTATAGAAAGCTCGCCATACTTCTGTTCCTTGATTTCCGGATACATATCATCTGCAAGCATTTCAATATTTTCGTGGACCTTTGCACCTCTGTAAAGGATGAATGTAGAAACCTGTGATCTTCTCACAAGCTCTTCCATACGATCCTGCTTTTCATATGGCGTAAATGCGATCACTACTGCTCCGATTTTACTGATTGCATAGCATGCAGTCATAGACTCGATGCCATTTGCCATCCATAAACCTACATGGTCTCCCTTTTTGATGCCAATGCTAAGCAGATACTTTGCAAATGCCTTTGAGTTTGCTTCAAAGGTCTTATAATCAATTCTTCTTGTACCATCAAAGGAAATGAGAGCTTCCTTATCAGGATAAATCTTTGCAGTCTCTTCAAGAACGTCACCAACTCTAAGGTCGAGAACTCTCTCTATATCAAGCTTGTATGACTTTCCGTCAACTGTAACCTCTGATTCATTTTTTCCCGAAATAAGCTCCTGAGCCTTCGCAATATCACTTAAAGCTGCTGTAAGTGCCGCATCAGCGCCATCTGGCTGGCTGATTATGCTGCCATCTAAAGCCTTAAATTTCCACGTCTTTTCACCAATTGAAATAATGACTTTTCTATTTTCGTTTATAAATTTCATAAACTGACCTCCCGTACAATCTCCACTCCCATCCTATAGCACCAGTTCAATCATCTGTAAGGGAGCTTTGCCTGTCTAACTCACTTAGAATAATCCTTCTCACACATTCATGTCATATAATAGGAGCATCACTCCATGGATATCGCAGCTTAAAATGAGTACCGTCCTACGAACATACCATAGCTTAAAGCTAGGCATCGATTCGAGAGTATAAAACTACTTAAGCTAAGCATAAGTCTAAGTCTAAGCCTAAGCCTAATGACGTACACACTACCACATAAAATAAGCATACGCCTAACGGCGTGCATCCTGGCGCCTAAAATAAGCATACGCCTAACGACGTGCATCCTGGCGCCTAAAATAAGCATCGATTTAAGGACAAGTCACCACTCAAACTAAATGCATATAGCTACGCAATGAAGCATGGCCTCACAAAATATGTCTAAGGATCGTTCTTTTGACACAATGCAATTATACTTCCATTTATAGATTTTGTCAATTATTTGTTTAAAAATATTATGTCTAAATATGTTATTTTGGCATAATAATGAAAATGCATATTATATTTACGTCATATTTAATTTCTTCTTTTAATCAGTTTGCTTATGTTTTTGTTAATTTTTAGTCATTATTCACAATTTAAAAATATGCATTTTTTTGATTGTAAGAACATTTCTTGTACCTTTGAGATTTATTATCGAGTCAAGCATTTCATCCGATTAGGTTCAATCCCATTCAATCGTATTCAGCCACATCTTGTCACACCTGGCTATATTTGGCTTCATTTAGCCACATTAAATCACTTTCAGTTACATTAGTCGCGTTAACCCACATTAAATCACTTTCAGTTACATCAGTCGCGTTCAGTCGCATTCAGCCACATTCAGCCGCATTTAGCTGCATTAGGCACATTAGGCACGTTCAGTCACATTTAGCCACATTAGCTACATTGGGCACATTAAGTCACATCAGTCGCATTCAGCCGCATTAAGCCACATTAGCTACATTAGGCACGTTCAGTCGCATTCAGCCACATTAAAGCTACATTAGCTACATTACATTAGGCACATTAAGTCACATTTAGTTACATCCAGCCGCATTTAGCCATATTTGGTTCTAGTAAATTTCATTCATTCTAATGCAATTCATTCAGATATATCCCCTTCTCTGTAGGCAGCGGTTTCATTCCCCAACTTTCGGTTGCAAGAGTTGCATAATCAAGCTTTTCAATGCTTTGCTTTTACAAAAAAAATAATGTAAAAGCTCCGCATAAATGCGGAGCTGGAATTCTAGTATTTTTCAATGTAGACTGCTACACCTTGGTCAGGCTCTTCAGGATTATAAATCTTCATCTTTGAAGCTTCAGGCAGCTCATATTCGCCAGAGACATATTTCGCTGCTTCCTCTTCTATCCAGTGCATAGGCCATGGTGTTCTGACAGGATCTGAAATCATATTTCCATCCTCATCAAAAGCAATATATTGACCTTTAAGGTCACATGGAATGCTATCCACTGCAAATACCTTAAATGCAATCTTAGCCTTCACGCCATTAAATTCCATAAGTTATTTCCTCTTTCCTTTTTCATCACGGAAGTTTTTATCGTAAGAATCTTTCATCGTAAAAATTTTCCATTGTAAGAGCTTCTCATCATGCGTATTCACATTGCAATAGTTTCTCGCCGCAAGAGCTTATCATCATGAGTATTCACATTGCAATTGTTTCTCGCCGCAATGGCTTCTCATCAAGAGAATTTTCATCGCAGGATTATGATACGAAATTTTGCAGCAAAATACTAATCGACAATTTCAAATATTCTAATCCTTCTTCTTCGGTTTTCTGAATGAACCATAATCGTATGTAATCTCAGTGAGTTCAAAATCTTTCATTTCGCCCTCCTCCATGTCCATATCGACAGTTTTCTGTCTCTGACATACAGTTCTGCATCCAGAAGGACATAGTCCGCATCCCTTCTTGTGCCTTACAGGTTCAAAATCAATAGTACCGCTTTCCTTGACTATATTGCCCATTCGTGCGCCTCCTATCTGAAAAGAATTGCGAAGTCTGAAGTATAATCAGATTCCTCCTCATAGGCTTCATAAACTACCGCCTGCCATGTACCCTTTAAATCATCAGGATTTTCAGCGAAAAGCTCTTCAAGAGTGTCATACTCGAGGATATCGCCAATATAATACATATTTATCTTGTTCTTTGTAAGAACCCATTTGTTCGTCTTGCTGTCATACTTAATCATAACATCTGTAAGCTTAAGGAAAAATTCCCAGATGCCGTCCTTTTCGTGATATCTAAGAAGATCTTCAGCTGTAGGATCTTCAAGCTGATAATATACTCTATTTATAGCCATATTGAAACGGTGATCATCTGGACGTGTAGCTATAAATAGCTCACCAATCTGGTCAACTCTAAGCTCCTTGCCTGCCATCTCGAGAATATGCATAACTGCATCATGTACTTCAATATAAAGGTGATCATCATCTTCAATAGTGAAAAATTTTCCTTCTACTTCAAACATATCATCTTCGAGATAAAAGTCAACATACATACCGTCAAAAAGCTTCACCGTAGCTTCATCATATATATTTATAGGCTCATATTTATATTCTACCATTTCTTCTTACCTCTCTTTCATTCAGCTTTCTATCACTAAGCTCTGGCAGCTTTCTAGAAAGCCAATATTCCAAGTTTGACGCAGTATATAC
>CAVJDC010000100.1:0-6582 GCA_963648085.1 Anaerovoracaceae bacterium | reverse complement strand
CTATATATATGTGGAACGAAAAAAATAGATCGTTAAAAATAAATTGCAGTTGCGTTCCAAATGCATAAGTTGTAATTTAATCAGTGCGATAGCTGCCTGATTTAAATTAATATAAACATGGTGTCGTGTGACATGAGCTGCAAATCATGCTTACATAAATTAGACATCAGATTTAGTAAACAAACCAATATCAAAATTATTAAGGAGGTGGCTTGTTTGAATATTTTAACTCCATTTGAGTATTTTTCTCCAACAACAATGGACGAAGCACTCGAACTTTTAGCTACTAAGGAAAATGCAAAGGTTTTGGCTGGTGGTACAGACCTTATGATCCAGCTCAAAGAAAAGATGGTACACCCATCAAACGTTATTGACATCACTCGTATCCCTGAATTAAACGAATTCAAGGTAGAAGACGGTAAGGGTGCAGTACTTGGTGCTTGCACAACTGACGCTTTCTGTGAACATTCAGCTGAATTACAGGCTAAGTTCCCTGCATTCTCATATGCTGCAGGCGAAATCGGCGGCCCACAGGTTAGAGAAATGGGTACTATCGGTGGTAACCTTTCTAACTCTGGTCCTTCAGCAGAAACTCCAGCTTCTCTGATTTGCTACAGAGCTCAGCTCGTACTCGCAAAGAAGGGTGCTGAAAGAACAATTCCTGTAGAAGACTTCATCACTGGAAACAGAAGAAATGCTCTTGAAGAAGGCGAAATCATCAAGACTATCATTCTTCCAGAACCATCAAAGAATACTTTCGTTAAGTATAACTACGTTGGTATGAGAAGCTCTATGGAAATCGATATCGCTAATATGTGCATCAGACTCGACGTAGAAGATGGCATCATCAAGGATGCTATGTGCGTAATGGGTTCTGTAGCAATTAAGCCTCTCATCTCTGTAGAAGTTCCTAAGGTACTCATCGGCACTAAGGTTGGTGACGAAGAAGTTATCCTTAAGGCAGGCGAAGCTGCTCAGTCTGAAGTTCATCCAATCACAGACGTAAGAGCTTCTGCTACATACAGAGTAGACGTTATCGGCGCTTTAGCAAGAAAGACTTTAAGAGAGCTTGCTGAAGAAATCAACGGTTAATAAGGGGGGTGCAATATTATGATGAAGAAGCAGCTTGTTACATTACATATTAACGGCGAAGACATGGATTTAAGGATTGCTCCTACTGATATTCTCGCTGATGTTCTCAGAAAAGAAGCAGGCCTCACAGGTACAAAGAAGGGCTGCGGTCAGGGCGACTGCGGTGCTTGTACAGTAATTATTGATGGCAATGCAGTATTATCATGTCTGACTCTGGCTATTTCATGCCACGACAGACAGATCACAACAATTGAAGGTATCGCTGATCACAAGACTGGCGAAATGAACCCTCTCCAGAAGTCATTCCTCAACCACGGCGCTGTACAGTGCGGTTTCTGCACTCCTGGTATGGTTATGTCTTCTTACTCATTATTAACAAAGAATCCACATCCAACTAGAGCTCAGATCAGAAGAACTCTCTCAGGTAACCTCTGCAGATGCACAGGATACCTTCTGATTTTCGAAGCCATAGAAGCATGTGCAGCAGAAGGTGGGGTGAATAGATAATGTCTATGAATAAAATGTTCTCGGTATCAAACAAGTACCATGATTATAAAGATTACACTAGAGAGTATACTGAAGTAGGTAGATCGATTCCTCGTCTTGATGGTCCTATGAAGGTTACTGGTAAGTTACAGTATACTGATGATATCAAGCTTCCTAGAACTTGCTACGCTAAGATCCTCAGATCTCCTCATGCTCACGCAAATATCAAGAAGATTGATTTCAGCAAAGCATTAGAATTAGACGGCGTACTCGACGTTCTCACTGGTAAGGACTTCCCTATCGATTACGGTATCGTTGCTCACTCAGCAAACGAAGAAGTACTCGCTAGAGAAAAGGTTCGTATGTGGGGTGAACCTGTTGCCGCAGTTTGCGCAACAACTGAAGAGATTGCTGAAAAGGCTCTCGAACTCATCGATGTAGAATACGAATTACTCCCAGTAGTAGTTGATGCTAGAAAGTCAGAAGCTTTCGCAGCAGAAACAGGCGTACTCATTCACGAAGATAAGCCAGGCAACATTGCTCACCAGGGTAAGCAGGCTTATGGTGATGTTGATGCTATCCTTGCTGACTCAGCATATGTAGTAGAAAATGAATTCTATTCATGCCAGTATCACCAGTCATTCATCGAACCACAGTCTGCAATCGCTGACTTCGATGTACATAAGAATAAGCTTCACCTCTATGCTACTTGCCAGGTTCCACACTATACACACCAGCAGTTAGCTAAGGTTCTCCAGATGCCTATGAAGGACATCAGAATCACAGTTCCACTCCTTGGTGGTGGTTTCGGTGGTAAGGGTGTTGCTACTACAGCTGACTTTATCACTTCTAAGTTCTCTTCAAGAATTGGTCGTCCTGTAAAGTGTACTTATGAGAGATCAGAAGTATTCGCTCAGAACCAGGGTCACCACCCTTGCTTCATGAAGTTCAGAATGGGCTTCGATAAGGATGGTCATATCACTGCAGTTGACTTTGATAACCTCATGGTAGCAGGTGCTTACATGTCTTGGGGTGTTGTAGTATTATTCTACACAGCTTCAATGACTCACGTTCCTTACGTAACTCCAGCTGCTAAGTTCAATGGTAAGCTCGTTTATACAAATACAAATACTTGCGGTGCTCACAGAGGTCTCGGTGGTGCACAGCCTAGATTCGGCATGGAAATCATGATGGATATGGCTGCTGAACACTTCGGCATGACTCCATTACAGATCAGACTTCTCAACGCAGTTGAATCAGGTCACACTTGCCGTTCAATGATGTACATTCCACATACTGAATACAAGAAGACTCTCCAGACAGCTGCAAACAACTGTGACTTCGAAAATAAGTATGGTCACATGCCATTTGGTGAAGGTTATGGTATCTCAGGTGGTTACTACATTTCAGGTACTTCTTATACTCTGTATCTGTCATATAAGCCACATACTGTAGCAAATGTTAAGATCGAAGGCGAAAACAATGTAGTACTCTTCTGCGGTGCTACTGATATCGGTCAGGGTGTAGATATGGTAATGGCTCAGATGGCTGCCGAAACTCTCGGTATCAGATCTGAAGACGTTAAGGTAGTTTCAAGAGATACAATGCTCGCTACATTCGACCTTGGTACATTCGCATCACGTGTAACTTATGCTACTGGTTGGGCTATCAGAAGAGCTTGTGAAGCTGCTAATGCTCTCCTCTTCCCAGTTGCTGCTGCTCTCATGGGCTGCCGTGGTCAGGAAGTTGGCGTTAAGGATTATCAGTTCTATTCAATCTATGAAAAGAAGAGAAAGAATGTTGACTGGATCGAAGTAGTTGAACAGTACATCTCAGCAAATGGTCCTCTTATCACTGCTGGTCAGTTCACTCCTCCTAGAAGAAAGGGTATCCAGCAGGGTGGTAACATCGGTCACTCACCTACATTCGGTTTCACAACTCAGATTGCTCACGTTAAGGTTGACCTCTACACTGGTCTCGTTCACGTACTCGACATTACAGAAGCAGGCGACCTTGGTCAGCCTATCAACCCTATGTCTTGTGAAGGTCAGGTTCACGGTTCTATCCAGATGGGTCTCGGCCATGCATTACTCGAAGAAATGAGATATGGTGAAGACGGCAGACTGCTCAACCCTTCATTCCACGATTACAAGCTCTGCGGTACTATCGATATGCCAGAAGTATGGGCTACAATCGTAGAATCATATGACCCTTCAGCTCCTTATGGTGCTAAGGAATCAGGCGAAGGTCCTGTACAGCCTACACCTCCTGCAATCTTCAATGCTGTTTATGATGCTATCGGTTTCAGAGCAACTGAACAGCCTCTGACTCAGGAAAAGGTACTCAACTACCTCAAGTCTGTAGGTAAGAATCTCTAATATAAATATCATTGGCAGATTAAAATATAGAGAAAGAATGCTGACATTGCTGTCAGCATCCGAGAGGGCATCAGCATTAGCTGATGCCCTCTTTTATTGCTGATATTTTTATTGCTGATACTTTTATTGCTGATACTTTTATTAATGATGCTTTTATTAATGATGCTTTTATTGCTGATGTCCTTTTTTATAGTCATAGCACGATAAGCCACAAGTTCAACTGGTCTTTATGATTGATTCTGCACTTTTTTTACAAAAGTGCAAACCATCAGACTTTCAGCTATGATTCTGAAAATCTTTTTTGATATGACAAATTTATAATTAATAATTAACCCGAATCTCTGACAAACTGTTAACAATTATTGACTAAGTGTATGATTAGGTATAAAATTATTATGTTCGTGTATAAGCAAAATGAATTGGAGGATATCACTATTATGAGTAATCCATATAAGACTCGCGAAGGAGGGGCAACGGTCACTATATTTGTGCCATATGACTGTCAAAATAATTGCCCTTTCTGTATAAATAAAGAAGAATATGATGACATGACAGGCTTTAGCCTTGAAAAGATCATAGAAAGCATTCACATTATGAATGAAATCACACCAAATTGTGATTTTGTATTTACAGGAGGAGAGCCTTTTTCAAACCTTGAATCTCTTCAAAAGATGATGGACGAGATTCCTACTACACATAAGATATTTATAAATACTACATTCCCTGTATTTGCAGATAGAACTGAGCAGGATATGATCGACTTCTGCGAAAAAAATAAGGATAAGATTACATGCATAAACATCTCAAGACATCTTGTAAAATATGTTGAGGAATCACCAGATGAGCTTCTTGGCAGAATTCCTGTAAACACAAGAGTAAATTGTGTCCTTTACAAAGATTATCCTACAGATGAGCTCTTTGATTATATGGAGCGCTTCAGAAAGTATAATATTCCTATCCAGTTCAGATTTGATTATACAGATACTACGCCTGAAAACCTTTATGAAGAAGAGCATGACAAGATTCTTCAGGATCTCAAGAAGATCTTCAAATATACAGGTCTTGACGGCTGTCGTATGAGATGCGGATATCACTTTGAGCATGAGGGACTTGAGATGACATATCACAAGACGCTCCCTTACAGCACGATTGTGGAGACAGATGAAAATGGCATTACATATGACATCCTATATGATATTCTTATCAAGCAGAATGGCGATATCCACGGCGATTGGGATGGAAAGATTCTCGATGTAGATAAGTATAGAAATGTCACATTCGAACCATACGATCTCAGATGGCTCGAGGTAGTAGAATAATATATTCTGCAGAATGATATATAATGATATATATTGATATATATTGAAGTCTAAAAATTCATAAGAAGTACATAAGACAGTCCAAAAAAATGAACTAAATTTTTGTAGTGCACATTACTATTCTGCCTGAAAATAATATTTGGTTTGGTTTGATTTGGGCTGTTTTTGTTTTATAAAGCATAATATTTTATGTTCGAATTTCGATACAACTGGCAAAATAAATGCTTGCTATATCCTATAAAATGCTTTAGAATATCAATGGAAGATGAGGATATTTTTAACAATCTTTTTGTTGTAGCATTATTCAGCATAATATTATTAATATGACTGATAAGCTTAGATAGTATTTTTATGTATTAGCAAATTGTGTGCAGCGGAGGACTTAAAATTATATGTCAGATTATACGAGAGAATGGAAATATAGAGCATGGCATCCTGTAGAAAAAAAGATGTATTCACCAGAGGATCTTGAAGAGCCAGATACAGAAGAAGATGTACCAAAGACCATATATGGTCAGCTGATAGATGGTGAGCTTAAGATTTATGATATCAAGACACAGCCTCCTGTAGAGTTGATTGCTATGCAGTCTACAAACTGGTATGACAACAAGCAATATGAAATATTTGAAGGTGATATAGTAGAAATTGACAGTGAAATATACCAGGTTATCTGGGATGATGAGATGTCAGGATATATCCTTCTGAATATTGAAAGTGACGATGTTTCACCAGGTGGAGATTATCTTGGCGACGCTATGAAGCTGCTTGGAAATGTATTTGAGAATGGCGATGCAGATCCGGAAGAAAGAAAACGCTCTATTAAGTTTAGAGCTTGGGATCCAGATTCAAATATTATGTACTATCCTGAAGATATCAAGGACCCTCAGACTGACATGATGATGTCTCTTTATGCATATCTTTCATTTGGAGCATTATATATATATGACCTCAAAAATGATCCTCCTATGGAGCTTATTCCTATGCAGTTTACAGGATGGAAGGATTGCATGGGCAAGGAGATTTTTGAAGGAGATCTCTTTGTGATTGGTGAAAATGAAGAAGTTATTCAGGTTCTATGGAGTGATGAAGTAGGGCAGTTTGTATTTGTAACTTCAGATGGCACACTTATGCCAGGAAATTCAATGACAGCACAACAGATGACAATCATTGGAAATCAATATGAAAATCCTGAATCAGTTCCGCATATATAGAGAATATCTGTAAGCCTGACATTCTTTATAAAATTGTCAAACCGTATGAATTTGACATTCTTCGTAAAATTGTCAAGCCGTATGAATTTGACATTC
>CAVJDC010000099.1:0-6611 GCA_963648085.1 Anaerovoracaceae bacterium | reverse complement strand
CTGTGATGCTGCGAAGGCTGCTTGGAAAGCTGTGATGCTGCGAAAGTTGCTTGGAAAGCTGTGATGCTGCGAAAATTGCGTGTGAGCCCGTGATGAGAAGAAGTCTGCTGACAGGATTGCTTTGGGAAAATACAAAGAATTTTGTAGGAGGGCTTTTAAAATATGCTTTGGTAGGATAAAATTAAATTTAGACCTAAAAATAAAAATCGCAAGAGGCAATTGAAAGATATCTAAGCAAAAGTGAAATGTGAAAAGTGAAAAACTATAGGTAAAGCTATAGGAAAAGCTATAGGTAAAAGCTATAGGAAAAGCTATAGGTAAAAGCTATAGGTAAAAGATAGAAGTGAAAAGCTATAAGTCAAAAGTTTTATTCTGTAGTGCAGATGAACTAAATTAAACTTTATAATGCATTTGCACTGGATAGAAGCATTGCGCGGGAGAGAATCATATGGATATTAGAGAAAAGGTAGCGAGGATGAAGTCGGTAAGTCCTATGATGTCAGCTACTTCGACAGAGCAGAGAAATTCAGTTCTCAAGGCTGTGGCAGACGCATTGGTTTCATCGAAAGAGGATATTTTTGAAGAAAATAGGAAAGATATGGAAATGGCGATTGAAAAGGGTATTTCTGCGCCAGTTCTAAAGAGGCTAAAGTTTGATGAAGAAAAACTGCATGATGTATTAAATGGACTTCATGAGCTTATTGCACTTCCTGATCCCCTTGGCAAAATCACTCTTGCCAGAGAGCTTGACGACGGACTTACTCTATATCGCCAGACGTGTCCGATAGGTGTGATAGGCGTAATATTTGAGGCTAGACCTGATGCCATGGTTCAGGTTGCGTCACTTTGTATAAAGAGCGGCAATTGTGCGATGCTCAAGGGTGGAAGTGAAGGCAAGAATACAAATCGAAGGATGTTTGAAATTATAAATGATGCTGCGATGGCCGCAGGCATGCCGGAAGGATGCCTCATGCTCGCTGAGACTCATGATGACATCGACAATGTGCTGAAATGCCACGATTCGATTGATTTGCTCATCCCTAGGGGATCAAATGAGTTTGTACAGCACATTATGAGAAATACAAAGATACCTGTGATGGGTCATGCGGACGGTGTATGCCATATCTATGTTGATAAGGCTGCCGATATAAATAAGGCTATAAGTATTATAATTGATGCAAAGACACAATACGTTGCTGCATGCAATGCTGCAGAGACGCTGCTTGTTCACCGGGGGATAGCTGGTGAGCTTATGCCGGCTCTTGCTAATGCGCTTTCAAGTGCCGGCGTGACGCTGAAGGGTACTGCTGATATCAGAGCTATTGTTGATTGCGAGACTGCCGAGGAGGAAGATTTCAGGACTGAATATCTTGATTATATTATTTCGGCGAAGATTGTGGATGATATAGACGAGGCTGTCGAGCATATCAACCATTTCGGCTCGCACCACACGGATTCTATTATTACTGAGGACGAGGAAGCGGCCAATCATTTTATGCAGCTTGTAGATTCGGCAGGCGTATATTGCAACTGCTCTACAAGGTTTGCGGATGGTTTCAGATATGGCTTTGGTGCTGAGGTCGGGATTTCAACAGGCAAGATTCACGCAAGGGGTCCTGTAGGTCTCGAAGGCCTTGTGACATATAAGTATAAGCTATTTGGAAATGGTCACATAGTAGGTGATTATGCAAGCGGGAAGAGGCAGTTCCATTTTAAGGATCTGTAAGCGTCTTAAGGATCTGTAAGCATTTTAAGGATCTGTAAGCGAAGGCTTCTCTCTAGTCCCATATAGCCGCGCTTTGAAAAATGATAATAATTTTAAAAAATAATAAAAACTTTAAAGAATAATAAAAACTTTAAAGAATGATAAAAACTTTAAAGAATGATAAAAACTTTAAAAATGATAAAAAACTAAAAAAATGATAAAAAATGAATGCGAAATGAAAATGAGAAAGAAAATGAGGTAGAAGAATTGAAAAGAGATACGTATTCAAATCCTCTCATCGAGAGATATACAAGCAAAGAGATGTCAGCTATATTTTCTCCTGACAAGAAATTTAGGACATGGAGAGAGCTTTGGATTGCTCTTGCAGAGGCAGAAAAGGAACTTGGTCTCGACATTACGGACGAACAGATTGAAGAGCTTAAGGCTCACAAGGATGATATCAATTATGAAGATGCTCAGAAACGTGAAAAGGAAGTAAGGCATGATGTAATGGCTCACGTGTATGCTTATGGTCTTCAGTGTCCGAAAGCCAAAGGAATCATTCATCTTGGTGCTACAAGTGCATATGTAGGCGACAATACAGATATCATACAGTACCGCGATGCGCTTGTTATTGTAAAGCATAAGATTGCCGATCTGCTGAGCAGATTAAGTGTATTTGCACTTGAGAATAAGGCTGTTCCGACACTCGGATTTACGCATTTTCAGCCTGCACAGCTGACTACCGTAGGGAAGAGAGCAACACTTTGGATGCAGGATTTCTATTTCGACTATCTCGATGTATGCGGGCTCATAGACAGCCTTATGCTTCTTGGAGTAAAGGGAACGACAGGTACGCAGGCAAGCTTCCTCGATCTGTTTGACGGAGATCATGAAAAAGTCAAAGAGCTCGACCGTAAGGTGGTTGCGAAGATGGGCTTTGCAAGATCTATTCCTGTTTCTGGACAGACATATACGAGAAAGATAGATTTTAAGATTCTTGCGGTACTCAGCGGAATCGCACAGAGCGCACACAAGATGACAAATGACATCAGACTCCTGCAGCATCTCAAGGAAGTCGAAGAACCATTTGAAAAGAACCAAATCGGTTCATCAGCGATGGCATACAAGAGAAATCCTATGAGAAGTGAGAGAATTGCTTCCCTTTCAAGATTTGTAATGAGCAATGCCATGTCACCTGCGATGACAGCTTCGACCCAATGGTTCGAGAGAACTCTCGACGACTCCGCAAACAGAAGACTTGTACTTCCGGAGAGCTTTATGGCAATCGATGCAGTTCTTGATATCGCATCAAATGTAAGCTCTGGGCTCGTTGTTTATAAGGAAGTTATAAAAAAGCATGTTATGGCAGAAATTCCATTCATGGCTACTGAAAATATCATCATGGAGGCTGTAAAGAAGGGCGGAGACCGTCAGGAACTGCACGAAGGTATCAGGGTTCATTCTATGGAAGCAGGTCGTGAGGTAAAGGAATTTGGCAGAACAAATGACCTTCTCGACAGGATTGCTGACGATCCGTTATTTGGGCTAAGCCACGAAGACGTCCTGAAGCTTACGGAGCCTTCAGATTACATAGGCCGCTCTGCACAGCAGACAGAAGAATTCGTAGAGACATATATCAAACCTATAGTAGAAGAGAATAGTGCATTCCTTGGAAATGATGTTGATTTGAAAGTTTAGGTAAAAAAATGGAAAGCATCAGAGAGATTTTTGAAGAGTCAAAAAAAATAGTCATTAAGCTTGGAAGCAATACCATTTCAGGCTCTGATGGCAAGGTAAATAAAGAAATAATGAAAAATATCATCTCGCAAGTGTATTCGCTTATAGAATCTGGAAAGCGTATCATCATCGTGTCGTCTGGAGCGGGCATCTGCGGCGTTTCTGCCATAAACAAGTGGAGCAGGAAGGGAGATATCAATTATAAGCAGGCTCTATGTGCAATCGGTCAGGTAGAGCTGATGAACATGTATAAGGAGCTTTTTGGCGAGTATGGAATTCACGTAGCACAGATTCTTTTGACGAGTGAAGATTTCAGCGATCATGCCAGAGAACTCAATATCAGAAATGCAGTATTTACTCTGATAGATGAAGGAGTTGTGCCTGTCATAAATGAAAATGACAGCGTAAGTGTAGATGAAATCAAGATTGGCGACAATGACACTCTCAGTGCACTTACAGCAAATCTTTGGGATGCTGATCTGCTAATTCTTATGAGCGATATTGATGGAGTTTATGATAAGGATCCAAATTCTTATGAAGATGCAGTTCTTATCGAAAGAATCACGAATGTTGCTGATACTATGAAAAATATCGACACAAAAGGCAAGAGCAGCTTCGGAACAGGTGGAATCGTGACTAAGCTTCACGCAGCCGAAATCGTAAACAAATACGGAATACCGATGATTCTCACAAATAGCCGCAAGCCTGACATCATTAGAAAACTTGCGTCAGGCGAAGAACGTGCAACAGTATTTATGCCTGAGTAAGTGAAATTAGATGCAGAGCCTGCCTTATCACATAAAACTGCGCGATGCGTCATAGTGTGAGGATAAAAATAAGAATGACTTGCAGAAATATTGCAGGGCAAAATAAGGCATAAAATAAGGCAGGTGCAATGAGGCATAAATAAGACAGCTGCAATGAGGCATAAAATAAAGCAGATGCAATGAGGCATAAATGAGGCAGCTGCAATGAGGCATAAAATGAGGCATAAATAAGACAGCTGCAATGAGGCATAAAATGAGGCAGCTGCAATGAGGCATAAATAAGACAGCTGCAATGAGGCATAAAATGAGGCAGCTGCGATAGCGCATAAAATAAGACAGATATAGTAAAGCATATGAAATAAGGCGGAGAGTGAAAGGGGATGCGGGCAATGAAACTTGGAATTATAGGCACCGGAAATATGGCATCGGCTATAGTAAAAGGATATCTGGCATCCGGTGCAGATGCTGCAAGTGTGTATGCAGTAGGGCATAGTAAAAATAAAACGGCAGCTTTTACGTCAGAATATGGCATAAAAGCATGTGCAGACATAGCGGATTTGACCGAAAAATGTGATGCCCTTTTGATAGCAGTAAAGCCTAAGGACGTGCGTGATGCCCTTGCAGAGGCTAAAAATGTGCTTAATTGCGAAGATGCTGAAAAAATCATAATATCAATAGCTGCCGGGATAACGACATCTCAGCTTGCTGATATGATAAGGCTTCAGCCAGAAGAAGGCACATCATACGAACATGCGGCTGATATGATAAATCTTCAGTCAGAAGGCACATCATACGAACATGCGGCTGATATGATAAATCTTCAGTCAGAAGGCACATCATACGAACATGCGGCTGATATGATAAATCTTCAGTCAGAAGGCACATCATACGAACATGCGGCTGATATGATAAATCTTCAGTCAGAAGGCACATCATACGAACATGCGGCTGATATGATAAATCTTCAGTCAGAAGGCACATCATACGAACATGCGGCTGAGATGATAAGGCTTCAGTCAGAAAGTACATCACCTGTACATGTGACTAATGCGAAAAAAGCTAAGTCAGAAGAAACAATGACAGCATGTGCGGCAAGTGTGTCAGCTGCCCAATCAGAAGACGCAGCATCGGAACAGGCTGATGGCACGATTCAGAAGATAGCCGCAGTCCCCAAAATAATCCGTGTGATGCCAAACACTCCAGCAATGGTAAGTGAAGGCATGTCGGCACTGTGTCGTACTCATTCTGTGACTGATAGCGAATTTGAAGAAGTGTTGGATATTTTTAAGAGCATAGGAGAGGCCGAGGAAGTATCAGAAAGCCTTATGGACGCTGTGACAGGCATTTCGGGAAGTGGTCCGGCATTTGTCTATATGTTCATAGAAGCACTTGCTGACGGAGGCGTTTTTTCTGGTCTTCCGAGAGCGAAAGCACTGAAGCTTGCTGCACAGACTGTTCTTGGATCCGCCAAGATGGTATTGGAGACACAGCAACACCCCGGAGTGCTTAAGGATGCTGTCTGTTCACCTTCCGGCACCACGATAGAGGGCGTCAGAACTCTTGAAAATGCTGGCTTCAGAGGTGCTGTTATGAATGCTGTGATAGCAGCAGCAGAGAAGTCAAATCAGCTGTAACGACAAAACCAAATTTTGGAAACTATTGAAAAGTAAAGAAACTATCAGAACATATACAGCATATATATTTAAAGCTCCCCAAATGTCATACGACATTTGGGGAGCTTGACTTAATTTGCAATTAGAATCACTAGAGAGCAGCGCCTGATTTTTAAA
The DNA here is from genome assembly GCA_963648085.1 of Anaerovoracaceae bacterium. Taxonomy (GTDB): domain Bacteria; phylum Bacillota; class Clostridia; order Peptostreptococcales; family Anaerovoracaceae; genus Alangreenwoodia. Next base: position 609 of record CAVJDC010000099.1, on the reverse strand, counting down.
TCAGAATCACTAGAGAGCAGCGCCTGATTTTCAAATTAGAATCACTAGAGAGCAGCGCCTGATTTTCAAATGCGCTCTTATTTTTTGTGATAAAGCATATTTTCGTTTTCATACTTTGGTTCGCACGTAATCTGAATTCCGAGCTTTCTGAAGATATTTGCATCCACAGAAGAAAGAATTACTGTCGAGTGAGCATCACATCCCTTGATTGCAGAAAGCTGTGCGAGCGTCCTTGCTGCATTTTCGTGCCTAGATGCTGACGAAGAGAGTGCGATCAAAAGCTCATCAGTATGAAGACGAGGATTTTGACTTCCCAGATATTTTGTCTTCAGCATTTGAATCGTTTCGATATTTTCAGGTGATATGACATTTACTTCGTGCTCGACTCCTGCAAGCTCTTTTAGAGCATTTAAAAGTGCAGTTGCACATGCACCGAAATACTCGCCCGTCTTTCCTGTAATGATTCTTCCGTCAGGAAGCTCAATGGCAGCTGCTGGTGCACCAGTGGAAAGCTCCTTTTCAAGTGCAGGCTGAACAGTAGGGCGGTCAGCTGTAGTTATGCCGGCTTTCGTTAAAAGAAGCTCGAGCTTATACATATTTTCCTTACAC
>CAVJDC010000098.1:0-6701 GCA_963648085.1 Anaerovoracaceae bacterium | reverse complement strand
TCTTTGAGATGCTGCATAAGCTCTTCGAGTTAATAGCAAAACTCTTTGAGATGCTGCATAAGCTCTTCGGTACAATGCGTGACGTCCTTGAAATATAGCATAAGCTTTTTAAGAGCATGCATAAAATATTCAACCTGTGCATAAAAATGCATAAATTTCAGAAAAAATGTTGATTGAATCCAGCTAATGATGTATAATTACTCAAAAATATATCGCAGTGGGAAAGGAATAAATTACAATGAATGATAATCATGTTATGAATACATATAGCCGTTATGACTTGAATTTTGCTAGCGGAAAGGGACCGTGGGCTGTTGATGTGAACGGAGTCGAATATCTTGACTTTGTTTCAGGTATAGCAGTTAATTGTCTGGGTCATGCTGCTCCTCAGATCGTAGAGACCATTAAGGAACAGGCGGAAAAGCTCATACATATTTCAAACCTTTACTGGAATCCTCCTATGATTGAGCTTGCTGACAGACTTTGCGCGGCTTCAGCTTTTGATCGTGCATTTTTCAACAATAGCGGTACTGAGGCAAATGAGACTGCACTTAAGATTGCACGTAAGTATGGCAAAGAAAAGGGCGGTGACAGCAAGACAAAGATTATATGTATGAAGGAATCGTTTCACGGCCGCAGCATGGGAGCTCTTTCCGTTACGGCGCAGGAAAAGTATAGAAAAGCATTTAGACCTTTGATTGGCGACATTGAAGAGGCTGTATTTAATGACATACCTTCACTTGAAGCTGTGATGGATGAAAATGTATGCGGTGTCATCCTTGAGCCTGTTCAGGGCGAGAGTGGCATTATTCCAGCGACAGCTGAATTCCTTACGGCTGCAAGAGAGCTCTGTGACAAATTTGATGCATTACTCATCTTTGACGAAGTACAATGCGGCATGGGACGCAGCGGCAAGCTGTTTGCACACCAGAAGCTTGGGGTTAATCCTGATATCTGCACCACTGCAAAGGCACTGGGCGGTGGATTTCCTATAGGTGCTGTTTTGGCGACAGATAAGGCTGCTGAATATTTTGTACCAGGAGATCACGGCTGCACATTTGGCGGGAATCCTCTCGCATGTGCATGTGGAAATACCGTCATGAAGGAACTGATTGACAATGATCTTCTAGCAAATGTTGATGAGATGAGTGCATATCTTGTCGGAAAGTTAAATGAGCTTGTTTCAAAATATGACAAGCTTATCGAAGTTCGCGGCATGGGACTTCTCATAGGTGTTCAGATGGCAGATGGCTTTAAAGCTCCTGTTATTGCAAATGCTATTGAAAACAAACTCCTTCTCGCAAGTGCAGGTCACGAGACTGTTCGTTTCCTTCCGCCATTAAATGTAAAGAAGGAAGAAATCGATATTGCGATTGAACGTTTTGAGGAAGCTGTAAAAAAGCTGTAGGTGCCTGAAATTGCTTGCACGAGATGCCAACACATAAAAAAGTGTGAAAGCAAAAAAGTCGCAATGTAAGAGAAGGCATAATGTGAAAAATGGTGCAATGTGTGAAATGACAGTAAGATATCGCAGGATAATATATGACGTTGCACAAGATAATGTGTAATGTTGCACATATGATAGCGCCAGTTTTATGCGAGTATGATTTTACAAATCCCCGACCTGATATTTGGTGCCACCTTTGTTTTAAAGCAAAGTGAGGGCACTTTCAGGTCGGGGTATATCTGTTTTTTTTGTTGCTTAATTAACGCGAACTCCGTATAATGTTTTTGTTAGAGGGATATTCATTTGGGATAATCTGCGATGAAATTGCGGTAAATATGGATAGAAAATAAATGTACTCGCACGTGAAATGAAAATCAGATACGCCAATGCGGGAAATGAAAATCAGATGCGCTCATGCGAGAGACTGAAAATCAGATGCGTCCATGCGAGAAAATGGAAATCTGGTGCGCTCATGCGTGAGACTGAAAATCCGATGCACCGATGCAGGAAGTGAGAATTGCAAACACTCATAAGGGGAATAAAATCTAATACTCTCATGTATGAAAATAAAAACCAGATGAGCATGGGGAAACATTGGAATCGATTAGAGATCTATTTGAATGGAGATGTGGAAAATTATGGAAAAGTTTAGAGACAATGATATCATAAACGATGATCAGGATTACAATATCACGAACGATAGTCATGACGAAATGGGAAATGACAAACGAAATAATTCTGGTTTTTTGAGGGTTGCGGCTGTTTCGCCTGTTCTTAAAGTGGCAAATACAGTATACAATACTGATGAGATTATCAGATGTGCAAAAAAAGCAGTGGAAAATGGTGCTGCTGCAGTCATTTTTCCTGAACTTGCTATCACTTCATCTACATGCGGAGACCTTTTCTTCCAGCAGAGTCTCTATGCGGCAAATCTCGAGGGGCTTAGACGAATAGTAGAAGCTTCTAATCATCTTGATGCTGTTTTAGTTGTCGGGACCTATGTGCGCGTGGCAAATAGCTATTATGATTGTGCAGCAGTTATACAATGCGGAAATATCATGGGTATCGTTCCAAAAATGTTTATGCCGGGAGGTCATGATGCTTATGATGACAGATGGTTTGCTCCAGGAGTGAGAGCATCTTCTGACATTTATACTGTCAAGCTTTTTGGCGAGGAGGTGCCTTTTGGCAATATTATTTTCACTGCTGAAGGCCAGGATTCTGTTTCATTTGGTATTTCGGTAGGAACTGATATTTTGATGCCTATAAGTCCTGCAGCATGTCTCTCGTTAAACGGTGCACAGCTTATATTTATCCCTGCTGCTGATGGTGCTTCGGTTGGAAAGGCTGATAGCAGAGTGAACAGAATAGTTGATGCCACATCAATAGACAAGACGGGTATAGTATATGCTGCTGCAGGAGTTTTTGAGTCTACGACAGATCAGGCTTACGATGGACATTGCATCATCGCTGAGAGCGGTGTGATTTTGGCTGAAAGTGAGAGATTTGGCAGGGAATCCGCAATCATTTATAGCGAAATAGATATTGAGCGTTTAACTTTTGAGCGTTCGATCGGTCATGCTGCTGAAGATTGTGCTTATGCTTATACGAACCGAAATGTGTATACTGAGGTCGAAATGGCAGCTCTTCCATTTGTGGATATGACTCAAGAGAAGCTTTTGAGAAGATATGAGAGAAATCCATTCATACCTGGCGAAAAAATTGATGCTTCAGGCACTATATATGAGGAAAACAAAGCTGAGATCGACAGACGCTGCGAAGAGATTTTCAATATTCAGGCAGCGGCTCTCGCTAAGCGTGTTGAGCATGCACATGCAAAATCACTTGTCATTGGTATATCTGGCGGTCTCGATTCTACACTGGCATTTCTTGTCGCAATTGAGACATTCAGAAAGCTTGGTCGGGACACAAAGAATGTAATAGCAGTGACTATGCCTGGATTTGGCACGACAGATCAGACACATAGCAATGCACTGTCCATCATGGAGCTTCTCGGTGCTGATGTACGCGAGGTGTCTATTGCTGATGCTGTTGCTGCTCATTTTGAGGATATCGGCCATGATCCGGATATTCATGATGTTACATATGAGAATAGTCAGGCCCGCGAGCGCACACAAATTCTGATGGACATAGCAAATGATGAGGGCGGCATGGTTGTAGGCACAGGCGACATGTCAGAGGCAGCACTCGGATGGTGTACTTATAATGGCGACCATATGTCTATGTATGGTGTAAATATCAGCATCCCGAAGACATTGGTGCGCAGAGTTGTAAGGTGGATAGCTGACTGCAAGGCTGCAGGTCCTTCGTCAGACCCTTCATATAGTCTTGATAATGCTGCTCTTCATGCTGCATTACATGACATCATAGATACGCCTATTTCACCAGAGCTTCTTCCTCCTGACAAGGATGGTAAGATGGTTCAGAAGACTGAAGACCGCGTAGGTCCGTATATTCTACACGACTTCTTCCTTTATCATACAATACGCTTTGGCATGAAGCCTGCACGCTTGCTATATATAGCGGAGCAGACATTTGAGGGCGAATTTGAGAATGATGCTGAGAAAAATAGAACTTATATAAAGAAATGGCTTCGAGAATTCTACCGCAGGTTCTTTACACAGCAGTACAAGAGAAGCTGCACTCCTGACGGCCCGAAGGTCGGGACAGTTGACCTTTCACCGCGTGCTGATTGGCGCATGCCAAGTGACGCAGATGCTTCGATTTGGTTAGCGGAGCTTGATTAGGCAGAGCACCAAGGGACGCAGAGCACCAAGGGACGCAGAGCACCAAGGGACGTAGAGCACCAAGGGACGCAGAACGCAGCGAAGCCGCAATTAGAGCCTCTGAAATCAGAATGAAAATTGGTGAAAAATATGACAGAAACAAATGCTGAAAAAAAGAATTTAGATATAAAGCCCGGCGATCTTCTTGCAAGCTTCAATGGCAGTGCTTATGGCGGATTTGATGAGGCTTTCCGCAATATGATGGAGTCCTCAAAATGCAAGATTGTACTCGTTCTTGGACATATAAATCCGGATGGTGATGCAGCAGGTTCGGTGATGGCGATCGCTCATTATCTGAAGGTGACATATCCAGAGTATATGGTTATCCCTTATATAGGCAGCAATATAGATAAGGGACCCAAACTTATGCTGGATGAAGACCCATATTTCAAGCCACTAGAAAAGCCTGAGGCTCAGATTAAGCTCCTGTGCAGTGAAAATGCGTCATGCCTTTTTCCAGGAGGCTATGCAGTGATCTCATGTGATACAAGTACAGAGGATCGCGTATATGGTCACGAATATTTCAAGAATGCAGCGGCATCTATTGCGATAGATCATCATGAAAAGACAGGACTTTATGCCGATATAAATCACGTGAGAATCGGAGAGGCAAATTGCGAAAATATATATTATGTTATCGGTCATGATAATCTCAAGAGTGCTGTTGAAATTGAGAAAAAATCTCATGGAGGCCCGTATGCGACAGATTATCTTTATCTTGGAATCATACACGATACCGAGACATTTGCGAGAACGACAGCTGCGCTTCTTCGTGCTGCAGAGGGCTTGCTTGATCTTGGAGTAGTGCAGGCACAGCTTATGAGAACTGTAAATACAAAGACACTTGACGACATGAAAAAGCAAGGTTATCTATTGTCGCTTACGAAAAGAGCATGTGATGATGACTGTGCATATATTTTCGTTACAAATGAAATGGCTGAAGAATATGATATTACGCATGATGATATTCATCCGCTAAGCGGAATTTTGAGAGATTGCGAGGATGTGAAGCTAGGATTTAGTATGTATGAGGATGAGCCGGGACATTGGCGTCTGTCATTTAGATCCGACGGAAAATGGATGAATTTAAATGAGCTTCTAAATCCACTTGGGGGCGGAGGTCACAATGCCGCAGCAGGCCTGAAAATATGGACAGACGAGCCTGAAAAGCTGATAAATGACATACTCGAACGTATTATCCAAATGAAAAATGACATGCAGTAAATGGAAAAAATGGTATAAAACGGATAAAAAGTGATATGCGGCGAATGTCAGAGCGGTTCGCAGCAAATAGAGAAAGTGATGTGCGGCAAATACCAGAGTAGTTCGCATCAAATAGAGAAAGAGATATGCGGCGAATGTCAGAGCGGTTCGCATCAAATAGAGAAAGTGATGTGCGGCAAATACCAGAGTAGTTCGCAGCAAATAGAGAAAGTGATATGCGGCGAATGTCGGAGCGGTTCGCATCAAATGAAAAAGTGATATGCAGCAAATATCAAAAGAAGGAGACTTTATGAAAATAAATTATGCCGCCAGCCTTGTTACTGGCAGTGAGATAACAGATTTCTTTATTATGACATCGCTTGCTGTAAGAGTGGGCACAAATCAAAGACAATATATTGATATCACTCTTAGCGATAAGAGTGGAGAAATCAGTGCAAAAAAATGGAATGCAACTAAAGAAGAAATTGATGAAATAAAAAGCTATGGCGACAATCCCCTTATAAAGGTGAGAGGCTCTGTCACCGAATGGAACGGAAAGCAGCAGCTTAAAATCACCCTCTTCAGAAAGGCGCGAGAGGAAGACGAGCTTGACATGAACGATTTCGTCAAGACTGCACCATTTCCGGGTCAGCAGATGTATGATGAAATCATGTCATATGTAGATGAGATCACAGATAACGAATTGCAAGTTATCGCGCGGGCTGTTATGGAGAGAAATCATGAAAAGCTTCTTTATTATCCTGCAGCCACAAAGAATCATCATGCACAGATGTCAGGATTGCTATATCATATAAAGAGAATGCTTCTTATGGGTGTGAAAGCGTGTGAGGTCTATACAGAGCTTGACAGAGACTGGGTCATCACTGGAGTCATTATCCATGATATAGAAAAGTTAAATGAAATCCGCTCAAACGAATGGGGCGTATCGCCAGGATATTCTGTGGAAGGTGAGCTCCTCGGCCATATAGTTCAGGGCGTGCGTTTGATAGACAAGCTTGCTGATGAATTTGGAACTTCAAGAGAAAAGGCAATTATGCTCGAGCATATGATACTAAGTCATCATTACGAACCAGAATTTGGAAGTCCGAAGCGCCCGATGTTTGCAGAGGCAGAGCTGCTTCACCATCTTGACAATCTTGATGCAAAGCTTTTCGATTTTGAAGAGAAACTTATGCCTGTACCGCCAGGAGAATTTACAGACAGAATCTGGACTCTCGACAACA
>CAVJDC010000097.1:0-6704 GCA_963648085.1 Anaerovoracaceae bacterium | reverse complement strand
TCATCCAAACACACATCCATTCTTCCTATAAGTCGTACATCTCTGCTTCCAAAACTTATGCATCAGGTAAATGTCATCCACGAAATCGTAGCAAACAGGCGGTTCCTTCCCTTCAAACGTTCGGGCTATTCGGCCTATACTCTGCGTTATCACCGCATAATCCTTCTGGGGAGTCGTGAGAAATAGCCGATCCAACCTCGGAATGTCTAGACCCTCTTTACAGAGTGAATAGGTTGCAAACAGAAAATGCTTCTTGCCTTGCCGCATGTCCTCAATTGCTTGCTCTCGCCCCTGCTTCGCCTTTTTCGTTACCATATCGCCACTGACCATAACTGCGTCACGTCTTAGCTCAGGTGGGAGTAACTCCATCAGCTTTTTAAGGTGCTCTAGCCTATCCGAGAGAATCAGGCAGGAATGGCCTGCTTGAGAGGCTATCGCATTAGAGATACGATCATTTCTGCAAGGGTCAGCGCAAAGGTAATTTACCGTCTTAGCAAAGTTAATCATACCGTCTGTGCCGAGGCATTCACGGGAGATTCCTATATCCGTGCTGATTGCCTTTATTGTGACCTTCATGGTTTTACCTTCGACAGCTTCATCGGGAACCACATATGCCTCATGACCTATCATTGCATATACCGCTTCGATTAATCCGTCAGCCCTATGCACCGTGGCCGACAGGCCGTATTTATGCCTCGCCGATAGACCATTGAGAACCTTGTAAAACAGTGATGCCGCATTCGAGCTTTTGCATACTCTGTGGCATTCGTCCACAATTATCGTATCCCAATAATCCCTATACTGTGTCAGGTCTAACTTACTCAGTGTCTGCACAGTAGCAAATGTAATACCTTTACCGATATGCGTCTGACCTGCCGTTGTTACAGCCAGAAGAGACTTATCAATGTACTGTGCCGCTCTGTCGTAGCTCTGCTTCAGAAGGTCTTGAGTATGTGTCAGCCATAACGCCCTACGTCCGAGTGCTGCGATTAAGGCAATACCCATCTGCGTTTTACCGCTGCCTGCGGGACTTTTGAGGATACCGTATTTCTTCTTTATGCATGCTTCTACAGCCGCTTTTTGATAGTCATACAGTCCAACGTCCGCTTTGTAATCCACAGGCTCCGAATCCACAAAATCCGCACGTATCTCCGCATTTTTCAGTAACGGGAGCAATTCTCGGATCGTTCCGAACGGGAGCACATAACTATTGCCGACTATCTCGTATAGAGAAATCGTCTTAGGCGTGCGGCCCGTATACAGACCCATACGCAGGCGTTTCGCAAACTCCGGATTGGCAAGCACGAGATTCATCTGACACCACTCAATCACCGCAGGCGTAGGGGATTCAATTCGAATCGTGTTTGCTATCGTCACTTTCATCCGAAAAGCCGCTCCCACTCATCCACTTGATAGCCGTTCTCTTCGAGCCATTCCTTGCCTACTCTGCTCTTGCTTGTCTCGGTCAGAAGGAATGACGGAACCATGTGAACATCACCGTTCATCTTAATAGCAAACCACCCACAGCCGTTGCCGCATTCATTCCACAGATCCATGGAATACCGCTGATTGCTTTCGATCCGTCTCAGATCGAAGTAATCACCCTCGCAATTTTTGCAGTCAATGATAGTGGCCTTGCCGAATTTGACAGCTACCACGTCAGCAGGTTGACCCGCCTGTGACTGCGCCATATTGTGAACCCAATATCCATCCTTCGCCAAGTACTCACAAAACTCGCGCTCGAATTTGTGTCCTTCACTTACGTTGCTCATACCCTCTCTCCCATCTTTTTGCACAAAAGCCGTATCTTAGCTTCGATCTGCTTCTTGGTCAGGTCATCTATGCCCATAACCAACTCATGCAGTTCATCCTTGATATCCCTCGTGAAGTTCTCCCAATCCTCTTGGAGAGAATAGACCTTATCGCATTCACCGTGGCAGTTATTAGATTCCGCCGTATCGAGAGCATCTTCGATTGCATCGCGGAAATATTCTTCAGCTTCATAGCCGATATTATCTCGGAGCATATTTGCGAAATCGTCATCATCTCTGATTGTTTCGACTTTTCCCTCGATCATTATTGTGGTTGCCATATTCAGCCCTCCATGTTTGGAATTTAGCTTCAATTTCGGGATCATCGTAATAGGCCAAAATGCTATCTCTCATCGAGAGAAACGGCCTTGCTAAGTCTTCAATTTGCTGCGTGTTCATTTTCAAGTTCCTTCAGAATCTTGTCGCACGCTTCGAGCACTCGTACCGACTTCGGATAGGTGCTCACACCGTTGATGTACTGACTAAGCTCAGGTGCTTGAACCACCGCAATGTTTCTCTTTCTCAATTCGAGAATGAGCCACGCCTGCGTCAATCCGAGCTTTTTCAGCCGCTCTTTGATTTTGTACATAGTTTTCCTCCTTCCAGATTTTATTCCTCTGAAATCCAGAATCCCTATTGACAAAGGCCGAGTAATTTGTTATTATTCTTATGTGACTTAAAACTCTTTTATCCGCTCACAAGTGCCACCTTGCGAGAGGACGGGTTCCTTTTGTCAATCTGTCTTGCGGATTTCTTGTTCTTATTATAACTCTGCATTTCAGATTTGTCAATAGGAAAATTCTGATTTTTAGAATTAATTTTGCGGGAGGTCTGAATTATGCAGTTTCATGAGAATCTCAAGCGTATCGCTAATGCCCAAGGCACAACACCCACAGCCCTGCTAAAAGAAATGGGCCTGTCTACTTCCAAGATTTCCGCATGGAATAAGGGAGCACTTCCGAAGCAGGAGACAATGGTTCAACTCGCCGAACGTCTCGGTTGCTCTGTCATGGACTTCTTCTGGTCGGAAGAGGACGAAGCACGACTTGCCGCCGCAGCACAGGTACAGCCCGAAAATGACGATGAAGCAGATTTGCTCCAGATCTATCGTGGTCTGTCTCGCCGTGAAAAGCATGAGTTTATGACGTTGGTTTACGACTTCAATAAACGCCGTGAGCTTGCGGGGGATGAAGCACTTGCGGAATAAACTGCTGGAATCCAAGGTCATAATTCTCAAGGAATTTGCCGCCATCGGCAAACGAATTAAGCAATTGGAGAGACAGTTATGGTTAAAGCCGTAATTTATGCAAGATACTCTAGCCACAATCAGCGCGAGGAATCTATTGAGGGTCAAATCCGTGAATGCAGGGATTTCGCTGAACGGAATAACTTCACCGTCATCGGGGAATACATTGATCGTGCTATCTCAGGTAAGACCGATAATCGTGCCGACTTCCAACGAATGATAAAAGATTCCTCTACGCAGACGTTTCAAGCTGTTATCGTTTATGCTATAGACCGTTTCGCCCGTAATAGATATGACAGCGCAAATTACAAAATGCGTCTGAAGAAAAACGGAGTGAAGGTCTATTATGCGAAACAGTCCATACCCGATACGCCCGAAGGGATAATCCTTGAATCCGTCATGGAAGGATATGCCGAATACTATTCGGAGAACCTGTCTATTCACATCAAGCGAGGTATGCACGAAAACGCTTTGCAAGGGAAATCCACAGGCGGACACATCCCTCTCGGATATCGGATAGGTACTGATCAGCATTACGAGATAGATCCCGCAGGCGCAAAGATCGTGCAAGAAATCTTTCAAATGTATGCCGATGGTGAATCGGGTGCTGCAATAGCGAGACATTGCAATGACCTGGGCTATAGGACTTCTCACGGGAGTAAGTTCAACAAAAACTCATTTCGGGGGATACTGACTAATAGGAAGTACACTGGAACCTATCAATACAAGGATGTAGAAATCGAAGGTGGTATGCCTCAGATAATCTCTCAGGAGCTATTTGATAAGGTGCAAGCCATGTTTAAGCACAACTACGCCGCAAGAGCTAAAAACAAAGCTAATAATGACTATCTGCTTACCACCAAACTGTTCTGTGGTCACTGCGAATCTCCTATGGTAGGAGAATCTGGGAAGTCTAAGAACGGTTCCACGTATTACTATTACAAGTGTGCGAAAAAGAAGAGAAAGAAAGAGTGCAAGAAAGAGACAGAGAGAAAAGATTGGATAGAGCAATTTGTCGTGGAAACTACCGTTCGGGAAGTTCTTACCGATGAACGTATAGACATGATCGCAGAAAAGGCCGTAGAAATTATTGAGAGGGAAGCCGCCGAGAACACAGTATTGCCCGCCCTCAAAGCCTCTTTGTCCGATGTGAATAAGCGTCTGAATAATCTCATGTCTGCTATTGAGATGGGTGTAGTTACCACCACTACGAAAGAACGTGTCTTAGAGCTAGAGGGAGAGAAAGCCGATATAGAAAAACGCATTGCACATGAACAAGCTAAAAAACCTGCCTTGACGAAAGAGAGAATAGCTTTCTGGTTATACTCCTTCAGAAACGGAGACGTAAAAGACCCTGCCTATCAAAGACGGGTCATAGATACTTTGGTCAATTCCGTATACGTCTATGACAGTCCTGACGGGAAGGGTCGAGAATTTCTCTTCACATTCAACATTTCCGGGAGCAATAGCGTTAGGATTAAAAGTTCGGATATTAAAAGCCTTGCTCCACCATTTCGTGCAAATCCGAACACCTTCTTTTTCGGAAAGAATGTATTCGGGTTCACCTGTAAAGTAGAGGGCACAGGTTTTTAAGCCTGTGCCCTTTGCTTTAGCCCTTCACGGCCTTGTTGCTAATCCAACCATAACGGGAGCCGTCCCACACATAACGCCATCCGTCAGTACTGATAGCTTCAACGTCTCCGTCTCTGACAGTATTCAGTACCGCATAACTCGTGCCGGGACCTGCACGCAGATTCCACTTGCCGCTATTCAAAGGCAGTTTGTCTCCATCGCTCTCAGGCTCAGTCTCATCGTCATCAAGAATCCACCTGATAGCCATGAAATACCGCTTTTTGTTGGTATTGCGAGATTTGCAATACGTCTTGAGGTCATGCTTATTCGGCCCCGTGCCGCTTCCGTGGCCGTAGCACTCATTGTCTCCCGTGTACATTTCAACGTGTCCCACGCTCAATGTATGAGACGTATTGCCCTTGAAATAAAGGCAATCGCCAGGGAGCAACTTACTCTCATCAGGATAGCCCGTCTCGCTCTCGTCCACGATAAGACCCTTCGCACGATTTGCCACCTGTGCCGAGGTATTACCGCCGATTGCAATCCCAGAAGCCGCCTTAATGCAAGCCGCTACGGAAGAGCTACAATCCGAATAACCCTTCGTGGACGTATCGCCCACCGTATTTTTCGGGTATCCGAAGAAATACCCTCTCTTACTGCCCTGCGTGTAAGAGTTCTTCCTCACACGGGACTTCATCAGTTTTACAGCGTAATCACGCTTTTCCTGTGCTGTCATAGAAAATCTCCTCTCCGCTCTCGCACCAATCATAGAAACGCAGACGTATATCGTCCTCCAAGTTTTCAGTCGGCTGTACGCCGTGAACCACAAACAATCGGTCTGTCTCAGTCCACAGATATACGTCTACAGTATCCCTAGTGCTCTGTTTGATCGAGTAAAATCGTTTCTCAGGCATTGTACGGTTCACCCGTGATTTCCTCAAACTCCTCTGCGGTTATCCAACCCTTCACAACTGCGTTGCGTACCGCACCGATCTTCCACAAACCCTTGTCGTAGTAACGCTTCACCTTTTCAAACTTGTCACTCATTGCCCATACCCTCCATTTCCTCGTCCTCTTCGATATCGCTCAGGTCGATATCAGCCATCATTGCAATGTAGTCCGACTTAGCCTCTTCCGCATCCTGACGGGTGCTGTTGTTCTGTGCAATAGACATAAGTCTAGACAGCCGCTCTTGAATACTGACCAAAATGTTCATTGTCTGTACCTCCTTCATTAATCGGTTCAAATGTTGGGTTATACTAGTCCGCAGGCTAACTGCATCCTCGGTCTATGTTTCCTCTTTCCTCAAAGATTAGGGTAGGAAGGATACTCCTTGTGTGAATGTATGGAGTTCGGAAACCGCAGGTCTCTTACTATAAACTAACTCTCACACAATCCGCCACCGCGCCGTTACCATTGTTCGCATTATTGTTGTCAAGAGCACCAGACGTGTTCACGTTACGGGCGTTGTTCGCGTTCCACGGGTTCGGGGAGCGCATCCACCAGTTCCGGGCAGTCGTTGTCTAACAGCATCCTCCCTAATATGGTCAACGTCTAATTAAGACGCAGAACCCTCCCTTATGGTTTTATACCGTTCTCTGTCGCTCTTTTTCCATGCCTGCAATTTTTCCTCGGTTTGAAGTACAAGACCTGTCCAATGTTCCACTGCCTTGACCTCTACGCCGAGTACACCGTAGGCGATTTCGATGAGCGAAAGAAGTGCTTCTAAGTGTGCGAACGCCTTTTGTTGTTCGGAGTAACGATAGATATAATCCTCGCGCTCCACTACTCTGACCGCATTAGCGTGCCTTATGCATGACATTGCTGCAAGAGCTTCTGTTACGATAGGCTGTGTCAAAATCCATCGATTGCGCTTAGGGAAATTCTTTTCGCTCTTGCACACAGTGACCGTATATGTACAGAGTGCCTTTACGCAGGTCAAAACCTCAAATTTCCCTTCGCCTCGATTTGCTTTAAGTACACTAATGGTGGGTCACCTCCTTTCTTAACGCGCCCGTTAGGGCGCGGATTCGGGGATTAGTAGATTACACAAGCCGCCACCGCGCCGTGACCAT
>CAVJDC010000096.1:0-6875 GCA_963648085.1 Anaerovoracaceae bacterium | reverse complement strand
TATTTCATTTTTTGCGGCTATTTCTGTTTTGTTTCCATCGCTATTTCATTTTTTGTAGCTATTCCTGTTTTGTTTCCATCGCTATTTCTACTGTTATTTCTATTTGCATTTTTATTTCTAACTCTATTTCTGCTGCCATTGCTGATATTAAAAGCATGCCTAGGCGGCAGCCCGCTCGATTAGTGAGCCGCGCAGCCTGCAGCAGCAAATAGGGAATATCTGACGCTGCATTATAAATCTTTAAATGCATCATGAAGCTGCGCAAGAGTGTAAAATTTGTTTTCCTCGAGATAATCGAGCAATTCATATTTTATGCGCACGGGTGCTGTCGGATCTGCTATGGCAGCCGTTCCAACGCATACAGCAGCTGCACCCGCAGCAAGAAATTCTGCTGCGTCTTCGCCAGTCATGATGCCGCCCATTCCTATTACTGGGATTTTTACTGTATTTGCGACTTGCCATACCATTCTGAGAGCCACAGGCCTGATAGCTGGACCAGAAAATCCTCCGACTTTGCGCGCTAGCACCGCACGACGCTGCTTTAGGTCTATCTTCATGCCGAGAAGGGTATTTATCAGCGAGATAGCATCTGCACCCGCCGATTCTACTGCTCTTGCAATCTCAGTGATGTCAGTCACATTTGGAGTAAGCTTTATGATAATAGGCTTGTTTGCAATACTCTTTACTTCCTTGGTGACAAGCTCTGCCATTTTTGAATCAGTTCCAAATGCAATGCCTCCCTCACTTACGTTTGGGCATGAAATATTTATTTCATACATGTCAATATCATTGCATCTGTTTAGAAGCTCTATAGCATGACAATACTCGTCCACAGAATGACCCGCAACATTTGTAATAATTTTTGTATTAAACTTCTTTAGATATGGAATTTCCTCCCTAAGATAAGCTGCAACTCCTGGATTTTGCAGACCAACAGAATTTAGCATTCCACCATAAACCTCAGCAATACGCGGTGTATCATTTCCTGGCCATGGCTTGTCAGCCACACCCTTTGTGATAGCCGCTCCCAGTTCGCTTATATCATAAAATGCTCCACTATGTTTAGCCGAAAAGGTACCAGATGCAGTGAATATCGGATTGCTAAAATGAATACCTGCGATATCAACCGACATGTCGATTGAGCGATCCTTTGCCATTATGAACATTTTTTTTCCTTTGCCGCCAGACTTGGCCTCGGCACCGCCCTTCACACTGCCATCAGACTCGATTCCGGCACCGCCCTTCGCACTGCCATCAGACTCGATTCCGGCACCATCCTTTGCACTGCCGACATGTTCTTTTATGATATCCTCTTCAAAGATTATATCATCCGGATTGTCAAGCGATAAAAATTCAGCAACTTCAGCAATGAGGTCATCTATCCTTCCCTCAGCGTCATGAACTCTTCCTTCAAGCTCGCTGTCAGGAATATTCCTTTTTTCATTTTTTTTCTTCATTTCCATATCACCTCATCACCTGAAAATACAGGTCCATCATAGCAAACCTTCTTCTTTACTATTTTTTTTGTCCCATTTAGATTGGTTTCATATACATCGCATACACATCCCACGCATGCTCCATATCCGCAGCCCATTCGCTCTTCAAGAGATACCTGTATCCTACCATCAATCGTCTCAACATATCTATTTACGTTTTTCAGCATTGCATACGGACCACATGCATAGAATATGCTTCCCTTGATATCATTTACCTCAAGACAATCTACTACATTTCCCATAAAAGCATTTTCTCGCGGCTCCTCCGTAGTCAAAAATACCTCAGATGCATGCGCATTTATTTCTTTCTCTAAAAATATTTCGTCCTTAAATCCGGCGACTATCGTGCATTCCACGCCCTCCTTCGCCAGAATACGACTCAAAAATATCATCGGTGCAATTCCCACACCGCCTCCTATCAGAACTACATTTTGTATAGCTGCATTTTCATTATCCGAATGACCAAAATGCCATTCATTGGTGATGAATCCTTCGTCTTCACTGTCTTTGGCATTATTGCTGCTTTTGATATTTCTAACTTTGACATTTTTACCCATGACATTGTCGGCTCCGTTGCTCTCACCTACAACATTGCCACTCTCGGACCTGCTGTCTTTGATACTGTCACCTTCAGCATTTCCGATCTCAATATTTCTGCCTCTGCGATTGTCACCAGCGGCACTGCTGCCCCCGATGCTGCTGTCTTCGATACTGTCACCAGCGGCACTGCTGCCACCTATGCTGCTGTTCGCATATTTTTTCCCTTTTTTAAAGTGCGCCACCCTGACGTCATCACTGTCAATTGTGTCCTTTTCTCTTAGATTCCACGGCATAGTAAATCCGTTTCCCAGAGGCGACGAGATGCGTACATTATCCGCTTTTTTCTTTGCTGCAAGCTGTCTGGTTCCGTCTCCGACGATTGCATATACCAAAGTAATAGTCTTTCTTCCCACGTCAGCATCACATATACTAATCGGACGCGGCAAAATATTTACGCCTCCGTCAGGATAGACATTCACAAACTGCCCTGGTTTGGCATTCTCAGACACCTCCGGAGCATGAATAACAATCTTCATTATTTTATCTGAAATCTGCACATTGCTCGTGACCTTGCAATTATAGATTTTCTTTTTTTCTGCATTATTCAGTCTGTTAAAAATTTTAACCATCTCAAATTTACTCCTCTGTGATATCTTACATTTCTTGCCATTCATATCGTAAGCTTTTTCACTCATTTCCTTCGCTTCACCGCTTGCGATAATGGCATCACAATCTTCGATATCCGCAACTCTCTTACTGCGATGATGACGCTAAGCACGATGTCCATGCCTCTTCTCTTGCCATAATGGCAGCGCAGTCCTATGGACAGTGATTCCTCTAGCTTTAATGAAATTTTTTATATTCCCAAAGCACGCCGCAAATCGTCACGCATGCTGCATGCTGCATCTCGAGCAGCTATTACATAATCTTTTTCTGTATACTTTTCAGGATTCTTTTTGTATGCAGCCGTGATACCCCTTGACGAATTCACAATTGCACCTACACCATTTTCATCGAAAAATCCTGCAATATCATCGGCTGTACCGCCTTGTGCCCCATATCCAGGTACAAGAAAAAATGTGTGAGGAATACGTCTGCGAAGCTTTGCTCCCTGCTCCTTATGAGTTGCACCGACAACAGCCCCAACCTTGCTATATCCGTGTCTTCCAATAAGCCCGCTGCCCCATTCGTCTACTAGGTCGGCTGCAGCTTCATATACTCTTCTTCCATCTGAAAGCACTAGATCCTGCATCTCAGAGCTGCTTGGATTGCTTGTCTTCACAAGTATAAACAATCCTTTTTCGTTTGCGGCGCAGATATCTGTAAAAGGCTTTATACCGTCAGAGCCCATATAAGGATTTATAGTGACAAAGTCTTCCGACCAGATATCTTTTTTCGAAATATCCACATTCCCTTCACCACTTGCATCGCCATAGCCAGCATTCTCACCGCTGCTGCCAAGCGCATCACCACAACCAGCATTCTTGCTGCTGCTGCCAAGCGCATCACCACAACCAGCATTCTTGCTGCTTACTCCACCTAGCATCCCACAGCCTGCCGTCTTTTCGCCGCTGCCAAACGTATATCCGTTACATTCCCTAGCTATTTCAATTTCATCTATTCCACCTATATGTGCCGCATATGCAGCCGCTGTCGATGAGATATCACCGCGCTTGATATCACCTATCACTACAAGATCCTTAGACTTCGCATATCTGCATGTTTCTGTATATACTTTTATGCCTGCCTCGCCATATTTTTCATACATCGCAATCTGAGGCTTCACTGCCGGAACAATATCAAAGACAGCATCTATTATGCCCTTATTGAACTCCAGAAACATCCTGCATACTGCATCAGCAATTTCTTCACCTTGCATGCCTGGCGAATTGAGATATTTTATTTTTAAAAAATCTGGCATCATTGCGATTGTAGGATCGAGTCCCACAACAGAGGGATTGTTTTTTTCTTTTATCTTATCTATAAGTATATCAATCATCAGTTCTTTTCCTTATTTTAAATTTATTCAAATCGACACTCCCCATGACTATAGGCGAGGGATTTTTGCTGTCTGCCAAGTGTATTGGCTAACCAGTTCACTTTTTGGAAGATATTGTAAATTTCACTCAAATACCAAACCTCACGTAAGCCTGCAGAGCTATGACGTGTATATCCTTGCACTTGCGCATCTAGACAGGGATTTTTAAATTGATGTTCATCATTTTTTTCTAAAAAATCTGGCTGCTGCTTTTGAAGGAAGTATCCTAGCTATTTAACAATATTCGTATACGATTTTGCCGTCTATGATAGTCATTGTGACCTTTCCTTTTAATTTCATGCCCTCAAATGCGGTATTTTCTGATTTCGACAGAAAATCCTCTTCGCCCACAGTCCATGAAAGCTCTGGATCGGCTATTGTAATATCAGCTGCTTTTCCACGAGCAAGTGTCCCGCCATCAAAGCCCAATATACGTGCAGGATTTCTGCTCATAAGCTCCACGAGACGCAATGGTGTGATGTAATCCTCATCTACAAGCTTAGTTTTACTTACAGCAAAGCTTGTCTCAAGACCTATTACACCAAACGGAGCCTTGCTCATTTCCTTCATTTTTTCTTCTGACGCATGCGGAGCATGATCAGTCGCTATTGCATCTAGAGTGCCATCCATAATCGCCTCTATGACAGCACGCCGATCTTCCTCACCTCTTAAAGGAGGATTCATTTTTTTGTAAGTATCAGCCAATTCTCCTGACGGAGTTCTGACAATATGTCCTTTTCCTGACGTCGATTGAATTTCTGCCTGATTGTCTGCGGCATCGTCTGAGTCAGATTCAATTCCAGACTCTGCTTGATTGCCCGTGCCATCACCCAATTCGACTTCCACATCTGCATCTGTCAGAGTAAAATAATGAGGTGCAGTCTCTGCTGTAAGCTCCATACCCCATGTCTTAGCCGTTCTTATAAGATCAAGGCTCCCCTTTGTGCTGATATGAGAAAGGTGCAGACGGCAGCCCGTCTCCTTTGCAAGCAGAATATCTCTTATAGTCATCATTTCTTCAGCCTCTGGAGGAATCCCCTTAAGTCCTAGTTTTTCTGAAATATGTCCTAAGTGCATACATCCGCCAGTCAGCTCATGCTGCTCAGTATGATCAAAAATAGGCATCCCTATAGATTTTGCCTTAAGCATAGCCTTTCTCATCACAAGAATATCGGCCACAGACCTGCCGTCCTCACTAAAGCCACACACCCCTGCATCCTTTAAAGCCTCCATGTCCGTCAGGTCAGAGCCCTTCTGCCCCTTCGTAATCGCAGCAGCCGGCAGCACCTTCACCCCACAAGCCGCCGCTTCACTCCGGTGCATCATCTCAATCACGTCCACACAATCAGCTATAGGCACAGTATTTGGCATCGTGCACACCGCCGAAAAACCGCCGGCAGCTGCGGCCTCACATCCAGACCTGATATCCTCTTTATACTCCTGTCCTGGCTCACGAAAATGTACATGCACATCAATAAACCCTGGCATGACCCACATACCAGATGCATTTATTACTTTTACCTGGCAGCAAGCTGCTTTTGCAAAGCTATCAGTACTATCTGTACTATCATCAGCCATCCCCTCGCAGCCATCAATGCCGCACGCAGCCTTTTCAAGTGACTTCGCAGTCTCTATGCCCTTTCCAGGTGCAAAAATCCCATAAATTTTCCCATTAGCAGCAACTACATCGGCAATCGCATCAATTCCCTGTTCCGGATCGATCACACGACCTCCTATTATTGCTATTATACCATCATTTCCATCACAATTATTGTAATTTATCATCCCTGTTACCTCTTTTTCGCAGCTATCATAAACCCGTTGACTCCGGTTCACTGCTTTCCTGCTTCCGGCTCACTTGTTCCAGTTTCCTACTCTCAACTTATTGTCTCCAGTTCACTGGTTCACTGTCTTCCTGCTTCCGGTTCCAAATCCGACGCCAACAATTTTAAACACAGCACCGATAATTTTAAAATCCATATCATCAATTCTAATGTCAGTTTATTTTGTTGATATCTACATTTACATGCGGACTCGCAATCTCGATTCCGTATTTATCAAATTTTTTCAAGATATTTTCCATAAGCTCGTCATGTGCCGGGTAATAATCTGGTGTATTGCACCACGCACGAATCTCAATAGTGATGCCATTGTCTCCATGTTCAGAAATCACAACTGCCGTATTCTCTTCATCTACAAACAGCGCTGATTCGCTTACAAGCTCCTTTATAGCACTCCTCACTACTTCCATATCAGAGTCATATGCGATGCACGTTTTGACATCTACCCTTCTCACGTCGGCTCTCGAATAATTTATGATAATTCCCGATGCAAGCGTTCCATTTGGAATCGTAATCACCTTCTTGTCAAGCGTCACAAATGTCGAGTAAAGAAGATTTATACTTCTCGCTCTCCCTACTACTCCGTTCACTTCTATAAGATCACCTCTTTCAAATGGCTTACTGACAATTATGATAATTCCTCCGGCAAAGTTGGACAAGCTTTCCTTCAATGCCAAAGCAATCGCAACACCGCATGAGCCTATCACTGTCACAAAGGTACCCGTAGAAACTCCAAGCTTTCCTAGGATAATTACTGCAAGAATTATCCACATACCAACCTTGACACAATTTTTCACAAATGTATACATTGCTTCGTCAAGAGGCGACTTATCAAGCGATTTAGAAACCAGACGATTAACGATTTTTATGATAATAAGTCCGACAATCAGTATAAGCACCGCCGACACTACCTGATCAGACATTTTTTCCACATAAGAATGAACAAACTTCAAAAATTTT
>CAVJDC010000095.1:2709-7009 GCA_963648085.1 Anaerovoracaceae bacterium | reverse complement strand
CTATAATTCAGATAGAAAGAGGCTTTGGCCGCTTTAAAGTTTTTAGAAGAAAATTATTGATTACAATTTTACAACTGGAGGTATTATATGGCTAGACCAGAAAAATGCAAACGTATCTGCGCTCCTCCTGTAAATAATCATTTTTATTGTGGCACGCCTGCTGATGATGCTGACTCTCAAACCATCTCAATCGAAGAATATGAGACCGTTCGTCTGATTGATTATGTCGGTCTTACGCAGGAGCAATGTGCAGAACAGATGCATGTAGCACGTACTACTGTTCAGCGTCTGTATACTGATGCGAGAAGAAAGATCGCCGCATTTCTCGTTCTAGGCACTTCACTAGATGTTTGCGGCGGAAATTATATCGTCTGCGAGGAATATCAAAATTGCTGTCAGCGCTTAAGCTGTAAGGATCGTTCATGCGGATGCTCCTGCGAATTTCGCACTTCTTGCGGCAAGTGATTTTCAAAAGTTTAAAGAAAGGCAGGATTTTTTATGGGTAAAATAGTGCATACAAGCGGAAGTATAGGCGGCCGAGGTGTTGCCCAGGGTGCTATTTGCAGAACCTGTCCTGGCGGATGCAAGACCGACTGTCAGAGAGCAGGTGTACGTGTAGATCAGACTGAGCGTCTGAAGGACTTCGACTTTTCAATCGAATTTGCAGAGTCAAATGATTGGGAATTATATGATCCATTTGATGATTTTTAAAGGCAAAAAGCGGCGTTGCATTTACATCTAAAGGATGCAAATGCAACGCCCGCTTTTTTATTCTTCTGATTCAAAATTAGCTTCTCTTATAACCATCTCATATCCATCTGCCCCATACTGGAGTGTTCTGTTTATGCGGCTTATGGTTGCGGTGCTTGCGCCTGTCATTTCTTCGATCTCATTATATGTCTTTTTTTCGATAAGAAGCTCTGCCACAGCATATCTCTGAGCCATAGCCCTTATCTCCTTTACAGTACATAAGTCTTCAAAAAATCTGTAGCATGTGTCTAGATCTTTAATCGACATGATAGCCTCAAAAAGATTATCGGTTTCTTTATTCTTTATTCTTGATACATATTCCATTGGCGCTCCTTATTTCAAACCTTTTATATAAAATAATACTTTAGCTGCAAAATCAATATCCGTCAAATTATAACGCAGCGCCAGATATCCCCCACCTTTTTTGGCGGGTTCTATTTTCACTGTCACACTTTAACAATTTATTGCTTTTAGGCACTACAGTATTATACTATAAATTTATCACTCGAACAATAGTATCTTTTGCAAAATATTATGCACTAAATTTAAAAAGAACCTGACATCTATGGAAATAGACGGCAGGCTCTTACATTCCTTAAATATTTAATTAAATTTATCAATGCAAAATTATCTGCTTTATATTGCATTGAACAGATTCTCTTCCCCTCCAGCTGTTTACATTCAATTCTGTGATCAAATCAACAACTGTACCCTTTTCAATATCATAATCGATTTTTTTGTCTACATCAAACCATACAGCATTAAATGATGTGCCATTTTCTGATATGCATCCATAAGATCTATATATGCCATTTTTTCCCATATTTTTTTTGAAGCTAACTGTGACATTTTTAATAATAAATATAGGATATTCGTTGCACTGTCCAAATGGTTCCATTATTGACAATTCCTTTGCAAGCTTCAGGTTTATAAATTCGGGAGAAAGCTCCATATCATATTTTATAGGATTCTCAAATATTTGAGGATTTTCTTCTGCGATCTCTTCCATCACTGCATATATCGACTGTGATAGTTTATCTTTATTTTTCTTTGGAAGTGAAAAGCCGCAAGCAGCAGCATGTCCTCCAAAGCGTGCAAATAAATCGATCGATCTCGAAAGAATAGCATGTATATCTGCGCCAGGTATACTTCTTCCAGTTCCTTTATAAAGGCTATCATCTTCTGCATTTGAAAGAATGATTACAGGGCGGTAATATTTTTCTTTTAATTTTCCGGCTACTATACCAGTGACGCCCTCATGTGCATCTCCAGCATCATAAATGATAAAAGGCGGTATCTCATCCAAAGATTCTATCTGAGCACAGGCATCATCAAAAATAGATGCCTGTACCTTCTTTCTTTCAGCATTTAGAGATTTTATCTCACTTATAAGAGAATCTATCTCATCTTGATCCGTGCTGTCATCTGCCGTAAGAAGCTTGACTGCAATATTTGCATGCTTCATACGACCTGCAGCATTTATATGAGGTGCAATTCCAAATGAGATATTCATTGCGGAAAGCTTTTTTCTGTCGAGGCTGATGCCCTCTATAAGCTTTGCAAGACCAGGTCTTTGACCCTTCGCTATGCTGTCGAAGCTGTACTTTACAAGTGTTCTGTTTTCGCCTGTAAGAGGTACTATATCAGCAATCGTAGCTATCCCTACCAAATCAATATGTCGAAGAATCATGCTTCGTGGAAGGTCAAGCGTGCGCTGAAGAGCTTGTGCTAGCTTGAAAGCGACACCACAGCCACACAGGTCACGATAAGGATATGTTTCTCCCTCCTGCTTTGCATCTATTATGACGCAATCAGGTATCCTCTCGTCTACATTGTGATGATCAGTAACTATGACCTCCACGCCATTTTTTCTAAGGTAAGTCGTTTCGGGCTTTGAAACACAGCCACAGTCCACCGTGATGACAAGATCTACTCCATCTGCAATTATCTTATCCGCCGCATCGATATTTAACCCATATCCCTCGCTAAATCTTGAGGGAATATAATATGTGATATTTTTCGTAATTTCTGACAGGAATCCATACAGAAGTGATACTGAAGTAACTCCGTCTACATCATAATCTCCATAAATACATATGCGTTTTCCATCAGAAAGATATTGTGAAATAATAGTCACAGCATCTCTCATGCCCTTCAGTTCAAATGGGTCAAATGTCATCTTCGGCCGAGGAGACAGATATTCTTCTATATCTTTTTGTTCAGTAATGCCTCTTTTTTCAAGAAGCTCTTTTATGACCGGATGCATCATTTGCCCGCCTTCCTAAATTCTGCACATATGCTGCTGTTTTCATATTTTTTTAATTTATATATATTATGCTTTATATATATTATGCTTTATATACTTTTGTACCTTTTCGGATTTTTGATTCTTACTAGCTTTGTCCAAGATATGACAAAGGTGAAGTTCTCTGTCCATTTACTCTTACCTCAAAATGTAAGTGAGGACCTGTAGACTGTCCTGTAGATCCAACAAGAGCAATGGTCTGCCCTCTTGATACAGACTGACCAACTGAAGCCTTTAGTGCACTGCAGTGACCATATAAAGATACAAGACCACCGCCATGGTCAACCATGATGCACTTTCCATAACCACTATAATACTGCGACATGATGACAGTACCATCAGCCGCAGCAACAATAGGCGTACCTGTAGTTGCGGGGATATCAAGTCCTGTATGAAGCTTTCTAGTGTGAAGAATCGGATGGATTCTGTATCCATAGTATGATGAGATTCTATAATTTCCTGGACATGGCCATGTGAATGTTCCTCCAGTATATTTTGAAGTCGTACTCGAGCTTGCAGTCAAGGATTGCTGTTCCTTCTGAATGAGAGCTGTCAGTTCATCTGCTTCTTTATTTAACTGATCAATTTGAGCTTCAAGAGCGTCATTGTTAGATTCTACCTGTGCTTGAAGAGTCTCAACCTCAGATTTTTTTCCTTCGAGCTCAGATTTCTTTGACTCCTGCTCATTCTCCTGAGTAGAAAGCTGATTTTTTAATGTGACAAGGCGTTCGCGTTCCTCCTCGATTGCATCATATTGGGTCTGAATCTGACCGAGTACGTCTACATCGTTGTTGAATATACGCTGAACCATATCAACATTTGTCATAAGCTCTTCAAGGCTTGAAGAACCAAGTATAATCTCAAGAATGCTCGTCTCTCCATTCTTGTACATAGCTCTTAGTCTTTTTCCAAGCGAATCATTTTGCTCATCAAGCTCCTTTTGCTTTGCCTGAAGATCAGCCTCTGCCTGTGATATATCAGCTTGAGTATTTTCTATCTGCGTATCAAGAGCAGAAATCTCCGATTCTACATTTTGTATCTGAGTATTCAGATCACTTATCTGCGAAATAAGCTCATTTGCTTTCTGTTCTCCTTCCTTTAGCTCACTCTTTGCTGTCTTCAGCTTGCTATTTACAGTTCCAAGCTTTGAGGAATTTGATTCAGCAAAAGCAAATCCTGAAGCAGCCGTCACAAGTAAAAGCACGACAGCAAGCAGGATAGCCATAATATTTCTTTTTTTCATTC
>CAVJDC010000095.1:2039-2699 GCA_963648085.1 Anaerovoracaceae bacterium | reverse complement strand
CTTAGGCATCTTTCTTGTGCGTTTCTCTTATGCGTCTAAGAATTTTATGCATCTAAGAATTTTCTCATTGAGATAATACTTCCTACCGCACCTATTCCAACTCCAAGTGCCAGGAATATGATAACAAGATTCGTAGTCATAAACTCGAGAGGAACAAGACCTGTAGAGAACAGTGCAAGCATCTTCTGCGCATAATGCTCGGTCAGCCATCTGTATAGAACAGTAATAAGTCCTCCCGAAATCGCAGATGCAACTATTCCGATTATGATGCCTTCACCCAGGAAAGGTCCTCTAATAAACCAGTTTGTCGCACCTACATATTTCATAATACTGATTTCGCGGCCTCTGGCCATGACTGTAAGCTTTACTGTATTTGATACCACAACGATAGAAACGATTATCAGGAATATAATAATGATCAAAGCTATCATCTGGATCGCATCTGTGATCTTAAGTATCTTTTCTACTTCAGTTCTGCTATATTTTATGTCCTCAATGCCTGAAAGACCTCTGGCATATGTGACAATACTCTCAGCATTTGACACATCATCAACCGTGATTCTTATAGAACGTGGAAGGGGATTGTCAGAAAGACCATCGAGAAGATATGCATTTTCACCCCATCTGTCCTTCATCTCAGCCATAGCATCATCCTTGGTG
>CAVJDC010000095.1:0-2029 GCA_963648085.1 Anaerovoracaceae bacterium | reverse complement strand
AGATATTCTACATTTTTTACATTCTCATGTGTCGATATATCTGTGATCATCTGCTCTACCTGCTCTTCTGGAGTATCATCCAGCAGATAAAGCTCTATCATATCAAATTGATTTTTGGCATTTTCGGTCATGACATTGATATTTACAACCAATATGAAGAACAATCCCAATATAAGAAGCATAGCAGCAATAGAGAGGACTGATGAAAATGTCATAGTCTTGTTTCTTGCAATCTGCTGAAATGATTGCTTTATAGAATAAAAGAATGATCTGATCATTTTACTTTCTGTCTCCCTTCTTCTTTGTAAACTTTCTCTTTTTTACTTGATTCTTTGAAGAATCGATATTGGCAGTGCCATCGCCTAAGCCAATGTCTGTGGTGATATATTTTTCAGAAACAGCTGCACTGGCATTGTCGGCAGTATCTCTGACATCAGTAGTGCCGGCAGCATTGACAGTATCTGCAGCATCGCTGGCATCAGCAGTGCCGGCAGTATCGACAGTATCTGCAGCATCGCTGGCATCAGCAGTGTCGTCAGTATCGACAGTATCTGCTATATTGCTGGCATCAGTGCTGTTCATATTGTCATCAAATTCACTAGTCATCGTGCTTGTCTTTTCAAAGATGATGTCTGATGCAGATTCATATTCTGCTTTTGCATCATCGAAGGCTGCTGCATATGCATCCTCTAGCTTCTCAGATTCTGCACGATAATCTGTATCGGAATTTGATTCTGCCTCATACCAAGCAGGATAATTTTCGTCGTCAAGAAGCATGTCAGCATCCCCACTATCTTCTGCCTCTGCAATATAATTTTCTTGAAGCAAGTCATCCGAAAGTAAGTCATCCGAAAGCAAGTCATCAGGCGTGTCGCCAGCGTAGGAATGTACATCTTCGCTAACCGAGTTTGTGTCATCCATGTCATCCATGTCATATGATGAATTATCTATATCATAGCTGAAAATATCTGCTGAAGCCTCATCATCCATCCAGTCTGAATCATCTATATATTGAGGTTTAATATAGAAGCCTTCTTGGTCATCTCTTACGACCTCGCCATCATCAATCTGAATAACTCGCTTTCCCATCCTGTCTACGATATCTTTTTCGTGAGTAACCATCACGACTGTAGTTCCCCTCAGATTTATCTGCTCAAGAAGATTCATAATTTCCCATGACTTTTCAGGATCGAGATTTCCTGTAGGCTCGTCAGCTATAAGAACCTTTGGATTGTTTACTATCGCTCTTGCAATGGCTACTCTTTGTGCTTCACCTCCGGACAGCTCATGAGGATATCTGGCAGCCTGCTCGCTGATGCCGACAAGTCTCAAAATATGCGGAACCTGTCTCTTTATAAGCCTTCTTCTTTGATGAACTGCTTCCATAGCGAATGCTACATTTTCATATACAGTCTTCTTTGGAAGCAATCTAAAGTCCTGGAAAACTACGCCAAGATTTCTTCTAAGACTAGGAATAAGTCTCGCAGGCATATTCGTAAGATCCTTTCCGCGAAAATAAATCTGTCCATCATCAGGCTCTATCTCTTTGAGCAATAGCTTTATGAATGTTGATTTTCCGGCGCCACTCGGGCCAACCAAAAATACAAATTCGCCTTCTTCTATCTTTATATTTACGTCCGAAAGTCCTACATTGTCTCCATAAGCCTTCGAAACATTTACAAATTCTATCATATACGCTCCTTTTCTGTCATTTACTCGTCAGATTATCTTGCCGTCGGATATTCCAATCGCAAAAGAAAATAATTGAAAGTAGCATTATTGAACATTTTGCTGAAATTGAAATAGTATCATTTGCTCAATTCACCATAATATTGTACCATATAAGCTGTACAAGTCAAACTATCAAAAATTATAACTCTTGATTTTGATGATTATGTGATAGATGTATAAATTGAGGCAAATAAATGGAAAATTATGTAATTGATATTTTGGATAAGAAAACTTTTATTGAAGAAAATCATTGTAAGGATTTTGGTAATAATAACATAAATAGCGGCACTACTAATAG
>CAVJDC010000094.1:6185-7029 GCA_963648085.1 Anaerovoracaceae bacterium | reverse complement strand
CAGCGCTTGTTCGGCACTTATCAGGCACTTATCAAGCGTTTGCCCGGTGTTTATCTGGTGCTTATCCAGCGCTTGTTCGGCACTTATCAGGCACTTATCAAGCGTTTGCCCGGTGTTTATCCGGTGCTTATCAAGCACTTGTTCGGCGCTGCGGGATATCTGTTATATCATATCTCATCACTTCTGGAAAGCACTTCTCATTATACTGCTCACATCCGAAGCATTCAAAAAACATGGGTGCATCATCTCTTGCCACCGTTCTGAATCCATAAGATCTGAAGAATTCTGGAGCTCTTGCAACAAGAAAAAGTCTGCTGCCACCTCTTGATTTAATTTCATCAATTACTTTGTCTAAAAGCTTCGTACCAAGAAAAGATCCTCTATATCTGCTATCTACAGCAATTCCGTCGAGTATATATTCTCCCTGTCTCGAAGCAAGCGTGGCAGCACCTGCAAGAATGTCTTTATTTTTTTCACCTTTTTCATCACTGCAAAATGCCTTCCAGCTCATTAGTGCGTCGGTTCCGACAGGCTCATCATCAGAAATTTCAAGATCATTTTCTTCATAAAAACCGTTTAGCGAATCATGATCCATTGTTTCTTCTATATTATACATGTCACACATCACGTCCTCGCTGCTCTTCTATATTATACATGTCACACATCACGCCCTCGCTGCTCTTCTATATTATACATGTCACACATCACGCCCTCGCTATTCTTCATTTTCGAAAGAAACAAGATTGTCTGTCTCGGTATTTATCATCAAGCGTCTAGGAACTATCTCAAGCTCAAGAGGAAGTGCTGGACCCTGTTCTCCATCAAGATCTGTTGCAAGATCCTT
>CAVJDC010000094.1:0-6084 GCA_963648085.1 Anaerovoracaceae bacterium | reverse complement strand
TCTATTCTCAGCTTAGATGTTTGGAAATAAATTACATTTTTGTTTTCAGCATGCTTTCCCTGAAGAACCATTGAAGCAAGAGGGAGCAGCTCAAATACATTCATTTCTTTAAAAAGAATAACATCAAATTTTCCATCGTCTATCGCAGCATTTATGCCAAGCTTTCTGAATCCGCCAGCAGAGTTTCCATTTATGACAACCATAAAGAATATTTTCCCCTTGAATGTCAATTCGTCAGAATATATAGAGAATTCCACTGGCTTAAGTGCTGACAGCTCTGACAGTCCTTTAAGATAGTATGCGAGTATCCCCAGGGTATTTTTCATAGATGCGTCAGTTTTCTGGCTCACATCGATAACAGGTCCAATCGCAGCAACATTCACGAAGTATCTTCCGTTGCACTTGCCAATATCAGAAAATGAATAATGGTCAGCCACAGCAATTGAAAGCATTTTTTCGAAAATAGTAGGAATATGGAAATAATGCGCAAAATCATTTGCCGTTCCTGCAGGAAATATTGCTAGTGGTATGTGAATATCATTTTCCATCATAGCATTTACAACAATATTTATGGTTCCGTCGCCTCCAGCTGCTATAATCTTTTTAAAATCATTTGCTGAAATTAACGATAGCATTTGCTCTATAGAAATATTTCCATCAGCCCGCAGCGGAACGACTATCATTCCGTGCTGCTGAAATCCAGCAACTATGCTGTCGAGATGCTTAGGAAACATATTGCTGCCCGAATGAGGGTTGTAAATCAGCAGAACCTGGTTTCCTTTCAGATTATCCAATAATTTGTCTTCACTAACAGGCTTCATAAAAAAACCTCCTGTATGTATTTTCTTACCGCCCCTATAAGATATAGAGAGCCCGCCCACAGCACAAGGTCATAATCATTTTTTCTCTCAATTGCTGCGTCGGCAGCCTTCTTATAGTCAGGCACCACAGTAATCGAATGTACACCGCATGCATTTTCGGCAGCAGATGATATATCACACTTTGTTTGTTCTTTCCGATAATCTATGCATGCTTGCTCTTTCTCATAATCCATGCATGCTTGCTCTTTCTCATAATCTATGCATGCTTGCTCTTTCTCATAATCCAAGCATGCTTGCTCTTTCTCATAATCTATGCATACTTGCTCTTTCTCATAATCCATCCGTGCTTTTCTAAAAACATCTGCAAGCATCTCAGCCTCAAGCCTTCTTGGATTTGGTACTTCTGTCACGATAATATCTGCTTCAAGCTTCATAAGCTCTCTAGCCATGATATCAAATGATTTGTCCGCAAGAATACCAGTACAAAGAAGAATTTTCTTTCCTTTAAAAAATCTTAGAACTGTGTCTGTCAGCGCCTCAATGCCTGCTTCATTGTGAGCTCCATCTAAGATAAGATATGATGGCTCACGCCTCATCACTTCAAATCTTGCCTTCTGAACAGCAGATGTCATACCCTGCATGATCTTTTTGTCATCAAGCTTCACGCCGCGTGCTCTGAGAACTTCAATGATATTTAGTGCACACATGGCATTTTGAACCTGATGAGTGCCTGTCATAGAAAGCTTCACTCTGTCATAAAATTTTCCACATACAAGAGATTTCGCAGTATCACAGTCCTCATCCTTATCCATTTTGCATTCTGCATCTTTCGCAGTCATGCTGCTCGCTGACGCCAGTTTATCGCCTTCTGCCCATTCCGCAGTCATGCTGCTCGCTGACGCTAGTTTATCTCCTTCTGCATCTTTCGCAGTCATGCTGCTCGCTGACGCTACTTCCCTGCTTACAGCCGCTTGCTGCACAACTTTTTCACATATATAAGATTGTTTAAGACCAAGTTCATAGTCAAATGGCTCTAAGTAAGCACTAAATTCAAACCCCTCCAGCGATTCTTTAAGAATCTCGGCTGATGATTTTCTCACATCAACTATAGGGGAATTTTTTTCTGCAGCCATTTGCCTTATAACTTCAAATGCAGCTTCATCATCGACATTTACTACCATAGGAACATCTTGCTTTAAGATACCAGCCTTCTCCGCCGCAATCTTTTCAAGCGTGTCGCCAAGTCTGTCCATATGATCAAATGAAATCGATGTAATAGCGGTCACATATGGAGCTTCACAGACATTTGTAGAGTCACCTCTGCCGCCCAATCCTACCTCTAAAACTACAAAATCTGCATTTTCTGCAGCAAAATAGCAAAATCCAATCGCAGTCACAATCTCAAACTCAGTTGGAGACTCTGCACCCAAGCTAATCATCTTGTCGACAGCCTCAAATATCATTGCAGCATACTTTATGAGAGCATCCTTTGGAATTTCATGGCCATCAAATTCGATCCTCTCTGTAAAACGTTCGATATATGGAGAAAAATATGCACCTGCATGATATCCATTTGCCTGCAAAACAGAATATACATATCTGCAGACAGAGCCCTTTCCATTTGTGCCAGCTACATGAATAATCTTCAATTTTTCATGAGGATTTCCAAGAAGCTCCAATAAAATCTTCATCCTATGAAGTCCAAGCTTTGAACCAAAAATGCTAAACGAATGTATTTTTTCTAAAGTTTCATCATAATTCATTTCTCTAATACCCTTAGAATCCTTCGCCAAGCCTCCAAGCCTCACTTTGCAAATCGTAAGGCGTACCACCATCACAGGACGCCCCACCATCACAGGACGCCCCGCCATCACAGGACGCCCCGCCATCACAGGACGCCCCGCCATCACAGGACGCCCCGTCTATAATTTTACTTAATATATTATTTTGCATAATCCATAGCTTTGCATAATCCATAGCTTTGCATAATCCATAGCTTTGCATAATCTACAGCTTTGCATGATCTACGACTTTGCATAATCCATAATTGCAGCTTAATTGGAATCTACAGCTTAGCAGAAACGATTGCAAGTCTTTCATTTACGGTATTTAGCATGTCCTCATACTTAACCATCTTCTCACGTTCTGCATTTATAACCTTTTCAGGTGCTTTGCTCACGAAATTCTCATTTGCAAGCTTTTTCTGAACTCTCTCAACCTCAGAGATAAGCTTTTTCTGTTCCTTCGTAAGACGCTCAAATTCAGCCTTGTAGTCCACAAGCTCATCCATAGCTATAAGTATCTCAGCATCAGTAAGAATTCCTGACATAACCTCTTCAGTCACTTCAGACTTGTCAGTAACATAACTGATTTCCGAAACATTTGCCTGAGTCATGATATGACGTTCAGCCTTTTTTAACTGTTCAAGAGTCTTTCCCTGAGCAGCAATAATAGCTCTTACCTTCTTTGAAGGAGCAGCTTCTACCTCAAGACGGATATTTCTTACAGTCCTTACAGCCTCCATTGCACGACCTATTATGACCTCTTCCTCTTCAAATACAAGCTTTTCGTCATAAACAGGCCACTGCTGGCGCATCAGATAACATTTTGGATTTTCGTCATCTGTCTCAGAAGCGTCATGCGGCAGACAGCTCCAGATTTCTTCTGTAATGAAAGGCATCACAGGATGCAGCAGCTTGAGCAGATCCTTGAGAACCTTGACAAGAACAGTTCTTGCTACCATCTTGTCCTCTTCATCATCACCATAAAGCCTGCTCTTTACAAATTCTATATACCAGTCACAGAAATAATTCCAAATCAGGTCATATGCCTTTTGAGCTGCAAGAGAAAGCTCAAACTTATCAATATTTGCGGTAATTTCGGCAGCTGCGGCATTGACAGTCGAAAGAATCCATTTGTCTTCGTCGCTTAATGCAAGCTTTTCTATCCCATCTGAGATGTCAGCAAGCGGCAGGAAGCTTTCGTCATCATCTGTAAGATTCATGATTACAAATCTTGACGCATTCCAAAGCTTATTTGCAAAATTTCTGCTCGCTTCAAGCTTTGAAGGGATAAATCTCATATCATTTCCTGGCGTAATACCATTTATAAGCATAAATCTGAGTGCATCAGCACCATATTTGTCAATAATTTCCAATGGGTCTATGCCATTTCCAAGTGACTTACTCATCTTTCTGCCCTGTTCATCACGTACAAGACCATGAACATAAACATGCTTGAATGGAACCTCGCCCATAGTTTCAAGACCTGAGAATACCATTCTTACAACCCAGAAAAAGATGATATCATATCCTGTAACAAGAACACTTGTAGGATAGAAATAATCAAGATCATCATTTTTCTCAGGCCATCCGAGAGTTGAGAAAGGCCAGAGTGCAGAGCTGAACCATGTATCGAGAACATCCTCATCCTGTCTGATGTGAGTGCCGCCGCACTTAGGACATTTTGCAGGGATTTCCTCAGCAACTGTAAGCTCACCGCAATCATCGCAATAATAAGCAGGGATTCTATGCCCCCACCAAAGCTGACGAGAAATACACCAGTCGCGAATATCTTCAAGCCAATGCAGATAGATCTTTTCAAATCTTTCTGGAACGTGAATCAGATTGCCCTTCTTTGCAGCTTCAATAGCAGGCTTAGCAAGCTCTTCCATCTTTACGAACCATTGATCCGAAAGCATAGGTTCAACGACAGTTCCGCATCTGTAGCATCCACCTACAGGAATAACCTTGTCCTCAGTTTTTACAAGATATCCTGCAGCATCAAGATCCGCAATAAATGCTTTTCTGCATTCAAATCTATCCATGCCTTCATACTTTCCAGCAAGCGAATTCATAGTAGCGTCTTCATTTAGTGCTGACCACTTAGGCAGATTATGTCTCTCGCCTACTTCAAAGTCATTTGGATCATGCGCAGGAGTAATCTTTACAGCACCTGTTCCCTTCTCAGGGTCTGGATAAGGATCTGCAATAATCGGGATTTCTCTTCCCACAAGCGGAACGATGACAGTCTTACCAATCATATCTGTATATCTTTCGTCCGATGGATTTACCGCAATAGCACAGTCACCGAAAATAGTTTCAGGACGTGAGGTAGCAACAACTATGCCATCATCCCCATCCTTGCCCTTATATCTTACATAATAGTACTTTTCATTCTTATCCTCATGCTCTACTTCGATATCAGAAAGAGACGTCTGACATTCAGGGCACCAGTTTATAAGACGGTTTCCTCTGTAAATCTGACCCTTTTTGTAAAGATTTACAAACTGCTTTACTACAGCTCTGCTGCAGCCTTCGTCCATCGTGAATCTCTCACGATCCCAATCGCATGAACTGCCGAGCTTTCTGATCTGCTTCTTGATAGTCCCGCCATATTCTTCCTTCCAGTCCCATACGCGGCTTAGGAATTCATCTCTTCCCAGATCTTCTTTAGTCTTACCCTCTTCCTCACGAACTTTATTTGCAACCTTCACTTCAGTAGCGATAGACGCATGATCAGTACCTGGAATCCACAAGGTGCAATATCCCTGCATTCTCTTATATCTAATAAGAAAATCCTGCAAGGTCTGATCTAGTGCATGACCCATATGAAGCTTGCCGGTAATATTTGGAGGCGGCATAACTATAGTATATGGTTTCTTTGTATGATCATCACTCGGTGCGAATGCTTTATTTTCTTCCCAGTCTTCATAAATCCTAGTCTCAAAAGCTTTAGGATCATAAGTCTTTGACAAATTTCTGGACATATCTTTTTAAATTCTCCTTTTAACTAAATTTACCTAATATTATATCACGAAAAAGCCTAGTCCGTCACCCCTAGCAGCTGATATTTTTCTAAAGCCACACATCAACAGCCTATGCCTTTCGAAAGTCAGCCCGTGAAGCTGCAATTCTGTTGTGCACCGCTGATATTTCGATGTATTGATCCAGAGTTGTTGTTTGATTTTCAGGAGAAACATAAAAACATAACACTTGAAATGTTAGAATTGTCTGACGTAGACTGTTATAAATATGTTGAGGAAAATGTGACACACTTAGGACTTCCTGCAATTCCAGAGAATCGGCGTATTGCTTTCATTTATCAGGACTATGAACGATTGAGTAATGTAGCACATAAATTTATGTCATTCATAATAGAAAATGTTAGATAAAAAGATTCATTTTAATTTTTTGATTCTATATTAAAAGTGGGCAGCCCCCCAATTGGTGAACTGTCCACTTTTTTAATAATATTCTCGTTC
>CAVJDC010000093.1:0-7160 GCA_963648085.1 Anaerovoracaceae bacterium | reverse complement strand
GCCTGGCTCACTTTTGTCGATGCTGCATCTGCCTGGCTTTCTGCCGCCTGGCTCACTTTTGTCGATGCTGCATCTGCCTGGCTTTCTGCCGCCTGGCTCAACTTCGTCGTTGCTGCATCTGTTTGGCTTTCCGCCGCTTGGCTCACTTTTGCCTGTACTTCTTCTGTTTGGCTTACTTTCGTCTGATTATCCTTATTAGGCATAAAAAATCCTCCTTTGCAATAAGGAGGGGAACTACTTCTGTTGGCTTCCTTTCGACGGTATTACCCGAATCAAGTTTTGAGGGTCAACAGCGTCCAGTTTCCCGAGCGCTATACTCTCAGCCTAATGGCTCCCCTAGCGTTAATAAAAATATTAAGTTATTAAAATATTAAGACGTGATCCACTCCGACTTTGACACTCCCCGTGCCTGAAGGCATGGGATTCTTGCTGCCTGCTAAGTGTAGTAAAAGCCGAAGCTTCTCGCTTAAAGTTTAATTACTATAACAGCTGTCTTTCCGGCAGCCAAAATAGCAACACCTGCCAGGACATGCGCCCTGGCAGTTGACAATACTTTAACACAAATCACTTTAGATGTAAATACTGCACCAGCAAATTGTGCCCGTTAAAGATCGTGCCACCCTCAAGATTTGCGAGTTATTGTATATTATTTTACATTAAACAGAAAGCAGAAAACGGAAAATTATACATTAAACAGGAAGTGCACTACATCACCCTCCTGCATGACATATTCCTTTCCTTCGGATCTAAGCCACCCTTTTTCTCGCGCCTGACCGAGATTTCCACCACACTCTACAAGCTGATCGTAAGTTACGACCTCCGCTCTGATAAATCCACGTTCAAAATCTGTATGAATCTTTCCTGCAGCCTGAGGTGCCTTTGTTCCTCTCTTTATCGTCCATGCCCTGACTTCTGGTTCCCCAGCAGTGAGATATGACATCAGATCAAGGAGCGAATATGAAGATTTTACAAGCTTATCAAGACCCGATTCTTCAATGCCCATTTCCTCAAGGAATGCTGCTCTTTCATCATCATCAAGCTCTGCGATTTCGGCCTCGAGCTGAGCTGAGATCATTATCACTTCAGAGCCTTCGCTCTTTGCAAATTCTCGAACCTTTGCTACGTATTCGTTGTCTTCTGAAGCGGCCTCGTCTTCTGAGACATTTGCCACATAGATAATAGGCTTGTATGACAGTAGATTGAGTGACTTTACGAAGTCCTCCTCATCATCCTCAAATTCAAGTGTACGCGCAGACAGACCTTCTGCGAGTGTAGCTGCAATTTTGTTTAGGATATCGAGATCCTTCTGAAGACTCTTGTCTCCCTTAAGGTTCTTCTGTGTCCTTGCAATCGCTTTATCAACAGCTTCCATATCCGCAAGGATAAGCTCCATATTTATGGTCTCAATATCTGAAAGAGGATCAATTTTTCCGTCTACATGCACAACATTTGGATCTTCAAAGCATCTTACTACATGTATGATGGCAGCAACCTCTCTGATGTGGCCAAGGAATTTATTTCCAAGGCCTTCGCCCTTAGATGCACCCTTCACGAGTCCTGCGATATCATAAAATTCTATAGTTGTATAAATTGTTTTTTTTGCTTTATAAATGTCTGTCAAAACCTTAAGCCTCTCATCAGGAACCGTAACGACTCCTACATTTGGCTCTATAGTGCAGAATGGATAGTTTGCAGCTTCCGCACCTGCTTTTGTAATAGCATTAAAAAGCGTACTCTTCCCTACATTTGGAAGACCGACGATACCTAGTTTCATAATATATATTACCTCATTAAAATAAAAACTTCGATTCAAAAATCTTTGTCTTGTCAATTCCATTCCTCAGCCAATAGAAAATCACGCACATTTCGGTGCTTGATACCATTTCGGCTCATATTAAACTCATCAAGGGAAACGACATACTTCGGGAAATTGTCGCGGATATTGTCATATGCACCAAACTCTCGGCTAATCGTTTCTTCTGATGCCAGCAGATAAGCAACCTGGACATACAGCTTTTCACCGCCTTTGTCACACACGAAATCAATTTCCTTGTCCCCCACTCTTCCGACAGTCACTTTGTAGCCGCGCCGGAGCAACTCGAGATAGACAATATTCTCCAAAATGAGATTTATATCTCTCATATTGCCGCCGAAAACAGCTTCGCGGATGCCATGATCGGCGATATAGTATTTTTCATTTGACGCAAGTATCTGTTTTCCCTGCAAATCTTCTCGTTTTACCTGATAAAACAGGTATGCCTCGCAGCAGTATCTGATATAGTTCAGAATAGTTTCTGGGGCAACAGTTCGATGCTCATTTTTTAAAAATTTTGCAATAGAATTTGCAGAAAAAGTCGTGCCAACATTAGCAGTCACATAGACAATAATTCGCTCCAACAAGTCAATATCCCGGATTTTGCTGCGCTTTACGACATCCTTTAACTGAATGGAGTTGAATAAGTCATGAAGATATTGTTTGGACGGAGCATCTGCATAGTGAAGATTTGCAAGAAATGGCATGCCTCCAGCAAGCAGATACTTTTGAAAGCACTGTTGGATTGAATCCTCAGGAGCAATTGAACGATACAGTTCCATAAACTCTCCAAAAGAGAAAGGATAGATCACAAATTCCACATATCGTCCGCCCAAATATGTGGCTAGCTCACCAGACAGCAGCTTTGCATTTGAGCCAGTGATGTAGATATCACAATCTAACGAAACGCGAAAAGAATTAATACACTTTTCCCATCCCTTGACTTCCTGTATCTCATCGAAAAACAGATAAATCTTGCCCTCCATCGCTGCGGCTTTCTTGGTAATCTCGTCATGCAAAGCCTGTGCAGTTTGCAGATGAAAATAATTCATATCTTCAAAATTGATAGAGATAAACTGTGACGGACTGACGCCAGACTCTATGAGCTCCTGCTTAATCAGTTCCAACATGACAGATTTTCCACATCGTCGGATACCAGTCATGACCTTGATCAGTTCCGTTCCGATAAACGGACGAATCCGGCTCATATATAGTTCGCGTTTGATCATAAACTCAGTCCCCCTTTCATGTTTTCATAGAATCATTGACACTGCTCCCTTGCCTGACCATAGTATAGCACACTTACAAGTGAAACTTAATTGCTAATTTGCAATTTTATAAGTTATAACTGATAAAATTTGGTTTCAGCAAATATTATCAGATACGCTTGTAAGCGTCATCTTTCTGGTTCTTCACGTTTTTCTGCTTAAAGCAGGCTCGTTCCTTCGCCCATAACAGGAATATCTACTGCTGTCGCATCTTCGAGGTGAAACATTCCAAGCTTATTTCCTGTCTTTTCGTTGTAGATATCTCTGAGATGTGGGGCTTCTTCAAGCATAAGCTCTGCATATTTTTCATCTGTCTCAAAAACTGCTCTTCCTGTATATCTCATCCAATGTCCATTATCTTTGCATGCAACAATCTCAGTGAGTGGATTTTTCACTAGCTGTTTATACACATTCTTGAATGTTCCCACTCCAAAAATGACCTTCCCATCAGCTACTATATATGCTCCAAGAGGGCGAAGCTTTGGCTGATCTCCATCTGTTGTCGCGAGGAAAAAAACTTTCGTTTCTGCTAGATAATCTGCAATTTTATTCATTTTCATACTTTCCTTTCTTTGTAAACCGCTTGACACTCCCCCTGCCTGAAGGCAAGGGATTCTTGCTGCATGCCAAGTGTAGTAAACTGCCCCGACCTTAAAGTTTGCTTTAAAGCGCGGCAAAGAACTGACAAATTACGCTCTATAAATTTCATACTCGAAAATCTGGAGCTTTCTGTTTAAAAAATTTTCTTAATCGAAAATTTCCTTAATCTGTGCATCTGTAAGTGAATATCTCTTTGCGATAGCTTCAATCTCCGAAGCGTTGAATTTCCCGCCAAGTCTTCCGAGGACCTTATTTTGAAGTGAAGATTCTGCAAGTCCGATTGCGCTGGCAAGGGTATTATATGTGTCGTTGTTTGTAAGGACAACCTCTGCAAATTTTTGTTTGTTCATAATTATTTTCTGCGAAAATGTAATTTTTCGCCCTCCTTTTAGTAATGTATGCTTATTGTCTACTTGAAATTTTACACTCCAAATACTGGCATGTCAATTTCGTCATTAATTTTATGATTGGACATCGAAACGGATTTTCAGGCTGTTTTCCTCACCAGCATTCAGGACTTCGCTTTCCATTTGAGCACGCTATAAATATAATCATATGCAAACATATAGTCGTGGTATCCGCCTTGCGAGATTATATAATGGAGATTTGTGCCATAATGGAAGATATTGCCTGTTTTGGACATTGCCTCAATCTGCTGCGTGAGACCTTGATATGCGCTGTCTAGCGTTCCAGTTGCAGCAAAAATTTCGAAGTCACCATTTTCATATCCTTGAAGCTTGCACTTTTCGGCTAGCCACTTTGCAGTTTCCTTCGGATGAGAACCGCCGCCAAGTGCACCGAGTGCCCAGCAATCACCGCTCATTGGTATAAATGTATTAAAATAATCAAGTTTTTCAGCAAAAACATACCATCCTGTGACAGCTCCCATTGAAAATCCAGCAAACATTCGGTGTGCTCTCGAATCCTTGAACCCTTTATCATCCAACGTATCCGCAAATGTCAGATGCATGCTTTCTACTGGCAGCATAAGATTTTCAGTCAGCTCTGTCACAAACTCACGGCATAGTCTATGTTCATGACCCTGACCGGCTGCAGGACCGCCTGGCGGATAAAATGTAGGCGTTACCACGATAAGCGGCTTTATCTCTCCATTTTCGATAGCATGATCCAGGATATTTTTAAAATGAGAATTGCTGCTCTCATCCCACAAAAAAGTCTCAATTCCACTATTTGCACCGTGCAGAAGATAAAGAATATCATATCTTGTATTCATGTCATTACCATCATATCCATATGGTGTATATACATATGCAAATCTCTGCCCATACTTTTTCATGCCATAATTGAATTTTTTCACTCTCCCCTGCCGCGTGGCTGGCATCATATATCCGTGAGGAACCTTCTCATATACAATCATTTTATTTTTACCTTTCCGTGCGTTTAATTTAATATTTTCCGTACCTGTACCCACATCCGCGCCTGCACCTTCGCCAGCACCCGCACCCGCATCGACGCGCCTTCGCCAACACCCACATCCGCGCCTGCACCTTCGCCTGCACCCGCGCCCGCATCGACGCGCCTTCGCAGGCAACACGCCCCGTGTCTGCAGCAGCACCGCATACCGCACCGATAACCTGCATCCTATAGAGATTGACTGTCAGGCGCTGCGTGACGCGGATATATAGCGATATGCTATATAGTTTCCCTTGCCACCATTCCCATTTAATGGTAAAATCGACACGAAAGAAATTGTTGAAAGGAATCATCACATGGAAGATAAACCCTATGACATAGCGATTGCCGCTTGTCCGTCATACGAAAGTGAAGATATCAAGAAATCACTTTCAAAAGTGCTCGATGCAATAGGAGGGCTCGACTTTGTAAAGCCAGGCATGAATATTGCGATAAAAGCAAATCTTGTCTCTGCGGCTGCGCCAGAAAAGGCTACATGCACGCATCCTGCACTTATTGCAGAGCTCACTAGAATTCTTACTTCGCTTGGTGCAAAGGTCATCGTCGGAGACTCACCGGGAGGCCCTTTTACTGAATCATATCTAAATATAGTCTACCGCATTTCGGGAATGAATGTAATAGAAAGCTGTGGAGGCGACCTAAATCGCAATTTTTCTATCGAAGAAATCTCATATCCAGAGGCCGAAGTCCTAAAAAGCTTCACCTGCAGCAGCTGGCTTACTGAAGCAGATGCGATAATATGCTTTTCTAAGCTAAAAACTCACGGTATGATGGGACTCTCAGCAAATGTAAAAAATATGTTTGGTGCCATACCAGGAACTATGAAGCCCGAATATCATTATAGATTTCCAAATCATGATACATTTGCAGATATGCTTGTGGACATCAACGAATATCTAAAGCCCGTACTCTACATAACAGATGCGATTGTAGGAATGGAGGGAAATGGTCCAACTGCCGGAAAGCCACGTCATATCGGGGCACTTCTTGCATCAAAAAGGCCATATGATCTCGACGTCGTCTGTGCAAAGATAATAGGACTTGACCCTTTAAAGGTTCCGACGATAAGAGCATCTATACGGCGTGAACTGACCACTGAAAAGCTCGGCAATGAAGAATTGGATAGCAAAAGGCCTGATGCTGTCAGCATCTATGGAAATCCTGATGACTTTATTGTCTCCGATTATGATAGAATTGAAATACCAAATAGCTTGGCATTTGCCGGATTTTTTCCAACATTTCTTTTACCTTTTGTACGCACAGTACTAAGTTCCGGACCACGTGTAAAAGAAAATGAATGCATCGGATGCGGAAAATGTGCCGAGATTTGTCCAGCCTCTGCAATCCAAATGAACGACACGAAATCACATATGACCGGCAAAAGCTCGCACGCGACCGGCAAAAGCTCGCATGTGACCGGCAAAAGCTCGCACGCGACCGGCAAAAGCTCGCATGTGACCGGCAAAAGCTCGCACGCGACCGGCAAAAGCTCGCATGTGACCGGCAAAAGCTCGCACGCGACCGGCAAAAGCTCGCATGTGACCGGCAAAAGCTCGCACGCGACCGGCAAAAGCTCGCATGTGACCGGCAAAAGCTCGCATGTGACCGGCAAAAGCTCGCACGTGACCGGCAAAAGCTCGCACGTGACCGGCAAAAGCTCGCACGTGACCGGATCGAAAACGCATACAACAGACAAAGAAACACATGTGACAAGCAAAAAACCGCACATCACGAAAAAGCTATGTATCCGATGCTTCTGCTGTCAGGAATTTTGTCCTGTAGGAGCTATGAAAGTACATCATTCGCTTGTCACGAGAATTTTGCAAAAGAGATGATCTTCTCGCTAAAATCATAATATCTACCTCATTCTTATTTTCAAAAGGAGATACCTACATGAAAAAAGCTCTATTTCCCTTGGAGAAGTTATTTTGATGCTTATCGCATTGCAAATTATGATATTGTGGCAGCTTATGAAGATGACTAGCAAATAGTCGAAAAACTGACAGAAATTGCAAGAGCTGCATTGGCCGTGGCCAATGCAGCTC
>CAVJDC010000092.1:0-7322 GCA_963648085.1 Anaerovoracaceae bacterium | reverse complement strand
GACCTGCATATGTTGCGTCTTTCTTCACAAAACGAGAGAACGCACGGCGTGCGACGGTGAGGCAAGCGTGAACATGTGCGAATGCGCACAAAATGTACAATTATATGTAAGACATGCGGCTGCATAAAAATATGTGATTGTATGCAAAATGCACATTGCATACGACTGCATAACCGGAAAAGTATGTCTCTTTAGATTCATTATGCAGATTTGTGTGTAACGTGTAGTATTTTTGTGAAATGTCCCTAAATATAGATGAAAAAAATGTGCATTACTGATAAAATGTACGAAGAAGGGGTATATTCATAAGAGATCTTGATCAGAGCTTTCGTCATAGGTTTTAGTCAGAGATTTATTTAGAGATTTAGTCTGAAATTTAGTCAGAGATTTAGTCTGAAATTTAGTCTGAAATTTAGTCAGAGATTTAGTCTGAGATTTAGTCTGAGATTTAGTCTGAGATTTTGATTTAAAATTGTTAAGGGGTAAGTAAGAATGGGCAAAAAAAGTCTTGAAAATGATGTGAATAAGCGAGAGAACAGGCTAAAAAAAATAAATATGAAAATCATCACAATTGTGATAGTGATACAGATGATTGTTTCAGGTATGCCTGCCATAGCATTTGCTGCTGAGGCAAGCATGTCCAATTTTACAGCAACTAAGTCATATCAGAATAATTTTACTGATGTTGCTTCATCATATTGGGCTGCAGACAGCATAAAGACATGCTACGAGTATTCACTTATGAATGGCAAATCGGATATATTATTTTCGCCTAAGGGCAATTTGAGGATATGTGAAGCTATTGCTATGGCAGATCGTATTCATGAAATATATATGACAGGAACATCCACTCTTCAGAACGGAGATTGGATCTGGTATGAGCCATATATGGAATATGCTATAAGCGAAGGCATCATAGCATCGACTGATTTTGAAGATCCGCAAGCTTATGTGACGAGATCACAGATGGCGTATATTTTTTATAATGCTATTCCAAAGACCGAGTATAATGAGTTAAATACAATTGACACGCTCCCGGATGTGGACGAGACGGAAGAAAACAACCACGAGATCAAGGCACTGTACAAAGCGGGTGTGCTTACGGGAAATGATTCATATGGTACTTACCGCCCTGCAAGCAACATCACGCGTGCTGAGGCTGCAACCATTCTTACAAGAGTGGCAATCAAATCGGAGAGAAAAACATTTGCGCTGCAGACAAAAGATGATGAAAATCAACCTGGAAAAAATGACGATGGGGATGAAAAAAGTGACGATGGACACTCAGGAGATGAACTTACTGCCGGTGAGATTTATACCAAGTGTGCGCCTGCTGTAGTATATATTTCTGTCTATGATGCAAAAGGCGAGGCCATACAGTCAGGAAGCGGATTTTTTATCGATTCAAACGGAACACTCGTGACAAATTACCATGTCATGGAAGGTGGAACCTCGGCTAAGGTGACTACAACTGACAACAAGACATATGACATATTGGGATATTATGATTATGACAAGGAACGTGATATAGCTCTTCTAAAAGTAGATGGAAATGATTTTTCTTATCTGAATGTATGTGAAGATGCTGTTTCTGCTGGAGATACAGTCTATGCGATTGGCAGTCCACTTGGGTTGTCAAATACTATTTCATCAGGAATTGTATCAAATGCCGCAAGATATTATGAAGGTCAGGATTATATCCAGGTAACAGCCCCTATTTCGTCAGGATCTAGCGGAGGAGCTCTTATTGATTCATATGGAGATGTTATCGGAATCACAAGTGGTGCGATTTATACCGAGCAGGGAGTGAGTCAAAATCTCAATCTTGCTGTGCCTGCCCTCTGTATAGCAAGCCTTGCCAGATACAATGTCACATCAGTAAGTGATGTCACATATGCTGAGAGTGCAGAGCTTATACCATCTACAGATTCAGTTACTATAAAGAAGGGTTCTACTACGATGCTTCTTGTGACGCATACTTCAGAGGTTAAAGACATGTCGATTCACAGCCAGCCAGATGATCCGACAGTAGCAGCATGTAAGTGGGGAAAATGGACAAGTGAAGATACTGCTCAGTTATATATAATAGGCAGATCGGTCGGAACTACTACAGTGAGAATCTCATTTAGCAGAGGTGAGACATCGGCAAGGACGGCTACGATAAAGGTAACTGTAGTTGAGTAAATGATTTTTAGTCATGATAAGAGAAGGCTCCCCGCCCATCGCAAGATAGATGCGATGGGCTGGGAGCCTTTGTGTGCTGTTTATTACTTTGTCAAATCAGCCTTGTAGTCATCTACACCATAAATGCCATTTTCCTTAGAATGCTTGGAGGCATCCTTAGGAAGTGCTACGCACTTTTTTCCGAAAAATGTGATATAAGCACCATCGGGCCAATTCATCTCTTCAGCTATAGGAGCGCATATGGAAGGAACTTCCTCAGGCATGATATTGTCTGGGTTAAAGTCTGTGAGTTCCACACCCTTTACGTTGTGGTAAGTATACTGGACAGACTGCGGCTGGAACTGTGCAGCCATCTTGAGTCCCATCAGGCTTCCGCGAAATTCCTTATCTAGCTTTTCCTTTGCACGTGCACGTGCCTTTTCTGGATCATAATCCTCGCAGATCAGTTCCTGAAGAATAGAGCCATTTAGAAGCTTACCGCTTGCAAGAACGGTATATCTCTTTTTTTTCGTTTTCATATTTTTTCCCTTTCAATTACCATTATTAAATTAATATATAATGTCGTGCCTGATGCCTGCCGCCTCTATAGGCGGTGTGTTTTATGATTGCCGTCACAGAGGATCAAGGCGTAAATTTGTCGTCACAGTTTTATACTCTCGCGTCCGTTTTTGACAGCTTGCACAAGCCTGTCACCTTTGTATGTCAGTTTTAGTGAGAAAAATGG
Organism: Anaerovoracaceae bacterium; assembly: GCA_963648085.1. GTDB lineage: Bacteria > Bacillota > Clostridia > Peptostreptococcales > Anaerovoracaceae > Alangreenwoodia. Next base: position 4,414 of record CAVJDC010000092.1, on the reverse strand, counting down.
TGTGGAGCTGTCTTCTATGAGACGCAGGAAAATCTTGTCGCCCTGCCAGATTGGAAGAGTATACATCTCATTTTTAGGAATCCATTCGAGCACTCCCTCGTCACAGTCTTTTAAAATATTTTGAGAGTTTCTTTCGGGAAAGCTGCCGCTGCAGTTGCCGCCGATATTATCGCAGCAGTTGCCGTCGATGTTATCGCTGCAGTTGCCGCCGATGTTATCACTGCAGTTGTCAGCAATATTATTGCGGCTGTTGTCACCGATGCTGCTAAGTTTATCGTCGATATCACCACCGCAGCTGCGGTCAATGTTTTCACTGCGGTTGTCACCGATATTATCGCTGCAGTTATTACAATTTTCTTTTAAATTGCCATCTAAAATATATGCATAAGCAGTATCAGTGATAGGATTATCTTCAGAATTTCCGATACTTGTGCCTGTCGGGTTGTCAGTGGGATTGAGAAAATCGCCTTCACTTACGAATTCTGATGAAGTAAAAAGGTGCATATATTCTGTAGGATATTTGTCAGATGTAAAGGTGATAATGGCTCTGTATGACCAGTCTTTTAGAATCAGCCCCGTTTCTTCCCGAACTTCTCTGATTAGACATTCCTCAGGACTTTCTCCATCCTCAAATTTACCGCCGATTCCTATCCATTTGTCCCTATTTATATCATTTTCCTTTTTTGTGCGATGCATCATGAGATAGCAGCCGTCTTTTTCTATATAGCAAAGTGTAGTATTTAGCATAATTAATATTTTTTCCAGGATATCTCTTGGCGAATCATCGAAAAGCGAATTCGACCGCATCAGGTACCGTCGGAAGGCAAGCTGCCTTAGTTATACCAAGTAATGCCAGAACCGACAATTCTAATGTTTTGTATCATTGCAAAAGTGCCGGTTTGTATCATTGCAAAAGTGCCAGCGTGCATCAGTTTTATCAGATGCGCTGGTCCGCATATCTGTATTAGTCATAAATAATTTTCTTTGAAGATGCATTGTGCTGCTTGAGGATGCGCCCCTTCTTTAATAATTCTCTGATTCGTTCACGGTCGCCGCTCTCAAGTGCGTCTTTATGTTCGTTTATGTGGGCAAGAAGCTGTTCGATTTCGAAAAGTAGATTGTCCTTATTCAGTAGGAAGAGGTCACACCACATATTTTCATCTAGTCTTGCAACTCGAGTCATATCAAGAAAGCTGCCGGCAGAAAAACCGCGTTCCTTTGAAAGAGTAGGACTCTTGATATAAGAATTTGAAACCACATGGGCGAGCTGAGATGTGTAAGCAATGCTTTGGTCATGACGAACTGGATCAGTTACTATCACAGATTTAAAGCCAATGTCATAAGCGAGCTTCTTGAGAATCTCAATATGCTGTGGATTTGATTTTTCTGTAGCAGTAATGAGATAGCTTGCATTGACAAACATATCAGCAAGCGAAAAAGAAAAACCTGAAAACTCAGTACCTGCCATCGGATGCGTACCTATAAATGACACGCCCCTGCTGGCAAGCGGCTCCTCGAGAGCATTTACGATATAATTCTTTACGCCGCAGACATCAGTTACAATCGCACCCTCGCGGAAATTGTCGAGATTATCCATAACGAAATCAACTATCGCATGTGGAGGCAGAGCAACGATGACAAGGTCAGCTCTAGACATGAGATGCGGTCTGTCAACAGGAATGATCTCATCCACACTTTCCATGGAAATAGCCATGTCTATGGTAGCCTCATCACAGTCCATGCCTATCATATGATGTGTAGTATATTTTTTGATTGCCTTACAGAAAGAGCCGCCGATAAGGCCCATTCCGACTACTAATATTTTCATAAACAGTTCCTTTCACTCATTTTACAAAAAATTCCTTTCATCCGCGCCGTCTGTCAGCTGCAAGCACGCGCCTCGACTTGCCATCATAAGAGATTTCACCGAATTGAAGGCATATGTCATATTGTGAAGATGCACCGAATCGCAAACATATGTCGAATTTCTGACATGCACCGAATTGCAAGCATATGGGTAATTGCTAACATGCGCATATTATAACACACTAGAGCAGATCTTGGTTAAAATTATCTCTGCATTATTCCATTTCCTTAATTAAAATTGTTCGAATCTAGGTGATTTGAATCAAGAAGATTTGAATTAGGACGCTCCACTACACCATGACTTCTTGGGGAGAAATGTGGTCTGTCACTGTTTAAACCCCACGATAAAGGGAAAAATTTGATTTGCCGAAATAAAAAAAATCTTGAAAAAATTCATTTAGTAATGTATCATATACAAGGTGTTGGGAAATACTAAAAATTTCATATATAGAGGGTTGACCGAGTGGCTAAGGAGCCCGCCTGGAACGCGGGTAAGGCGTAACAGCCCCGTGGGTTCGAATCCCATGCCCTCTGCCATTGATTAAGCAGCAGTTTTTCGTACGGAAAACTGCTGCTTGTTTGCGTGCACATTTTTTCCATTTTGTAAATTGTATACTTATAATATGTGAAAAACACGCAAAAATATATGAACAAAACGTGCAAAAAACTTGAAAAAGTTTGTTTTGATTGCGGTAAATCAATTTAAATAACTTATTTGCTTTACCTTTTGATACAGATATATATTTGTGTGATACAATATTGATACTTGTATTTTATGATTGTAAAATAACAATTGAATTTAATTTGTTTGAGCTAAATGAAAAATCTATAATTTTAAAGCGCAGCAGAGCGCTGACAAGCTTACTTGATTAGCGTACAGCATAGATTGCAGCGGCATCAGTGGCATCAGCGGCATCAGCGGCATCTTATACTATGTTATTTAAAATCCATCGGCATATAGTATAAAAATGTTATCAACCATTGGCTAGAATCGACAAAGAAAATGTATCAAAATAAAGTTGCGGGTACTTGTTTTAGATAAGTTTTAAAGCCAGTTCAAGCCAATGTGAGATAAATTAAAGATGCTTGTTTGCGAGACTAAAGTCACGCAAATTCGTAATCTAAAAGGTATTGTTCTAGTAATAGGGATTAGGTTAAATTTAATGATCCCCAAAAGAAGAAAAGGAGGTAAAAATGAGACTAAAAAAGTTGGGAAAGATATTTCTTGCAGCTGCGATAGCTGTGAGTGCAATGTCTTTTCCTGCATTCGCCACGACTGCAGCGTCTGGTACTACAGATGACTGGGACGGCACAGCTGACACGAGCTGGTATTCTTCCTCAGGAACTGTATTTAATCTAGACAGTGCGGAAGATCTCGCTGGGCTTGCTTCACTCGTAAATAGTGGAACAAATTTCACCGGAAAGACTGTGAATCTTACAGTGAATGTAAGACTAAACACAACTGCGGCTACTGGCGCTTCTTCAAGCCAGAGAGAATGGACTCCTATAGGCGGAGCTGCTGCTGGTTACAGCTTCAAGGGAACTTTTGACGGCAACGGAAATACAATCTCCAACATCTATTACAATCATACGGATGGATCTTACAGCAAGGGCAATAGCGTGAAAAACAATATTGGTCTTTTTGGAAAGGTTGAAGAAGGTGCGATAGTAGAAAATGTAAACCTTGTTGGCGGATATGTTGCAGCTCAGAGATCAGTTGGCTCAGTCGCAGGCAAAAGTTGGGGCACTGTAAATAACTGCTCAAGCAGCGTAATAGTTTACGGCACAGAGACCAAAGGTACAGGTGGTCTGGTAGGTGCAAACTGGGTAAATACAGCCTCAAATCCGCCGGTGATAAAGAACTGCTCATATAGCGGGAACGTGACGAGCGCATCAAGCAATGGCAGCGTTGGCGGCATAGCAGGTGAAAATGAAGGAGCTATCTACAACTGCTGCAACACAGGCACAGTTAATGGCTCTTACAACGTTGGCGGAATCGTGGGAAGCAACCAGAATAATATAAACCAAAACTCAGGAACCCTAGTATATGGTTCCGTAGCTAATTGTTACAATACCGGAACGATTGCTGGCGGAACATATGCGGGAGGCATAGCAGGTTACTGTAATTACTCAGTTCAGAACTGTTACAACATAGGCACAGTTACAGGCACAAATGCAGGAGCTATCATAGGACAGCTGACGGGTAATGGAAACAGTGGACATGTTTATTACTTAGAGGATACAACAGCCGTTGCCAATAAGGCATCGACAAGCACAATAACAGCTTACGAAATAGGATCAGAATCAGAACTAAACAGTAATTTAAATTCCTGGGTAGGTTCGAGTTCAATATATTCAACATGGATAATTTCGTTAGATATAAATGACGGTTATCCATACTTTTCTTAGCTTATATTGTGAAATGAAACTGTTATTATTTTACATGAATTATCCAGCAGACAGTTTTAAATTTTTATTAATTTCAAGAACATGAGATACGTGATTTAGATATAGTATTTCATGTACAAATATTTTATGGAAGGTTATC
>CAVJDC010000091.1:0-7374 GCA_963648085.1 Anaerovoracaceae bacterium | reverse complement strand
GCATATAACTATGCCTCTTATGCCAGACAACGAAAGCAATTTTCGATTATTTCTAGCAGATATCGGTATGTTCTCATATCAAAGTGGTATCAATGCAGCATCATTTATTTCAAACGAGAGGGACAATACTCTATCAGGAATATTCTTTGAAAACTTTGTCGCAAATGAGTTGGTTGCTAAAGGAAATAAATTGTTTTACTGGCGGGGCAGAACATCTGCTGAGCTTGAATTTATTATTGAATCAAACAACAAACTATATCCCCTTGATGTAAAAAAAGGTAAAGGCACACTCAATTCTCTTGAAAAATTTTCAAATCACAATAGGTTCGAGTATGCTATTAAGGTTTCCAGAAATAATTTCGGATACAATTCTGAGCAAAAGCTCCTTACCATGCCATTTTATTTTATACCATTTTTAGCGAAGGACCTCGCCGAAGGATCATTGAAAATATGAGTTATCACGAAATGCTGAAGATATGATGCATTGCGAAATGTTGGGAATATGATGCGTTGCGAAATGTTGGGAATAGGACGCGTTGCAGCTCTCCCCACTGAGAACTTAAGTGCATTTGCACCTAAGTTCTCATTATGATTCCATCATTTCTCGAACAATGAACACTGCGGTCGCACATCCTCACAAAACCTATTTCATTTCACAAAACCTATTTCACTTCACAAAATTTATTCCACATTTTTCAACGCATCTGTCATCGGTATCTTCTTTACTCGTCTCATCTGGAAAAATGCAACTACAGCATATGTCACAAAGCAAATGAGTCCGATTTGGACGAGCTTTACACTTGGCATATAATATGGCAGCCAGCCCGAATACTCGCCAAACATCACGTCGCAAAGATATCCCATTATGAGGTTTGACAGTGGCGTGGTCACAAGTATCGATAGGATAACTACTATAGTGGTAGGTGTGATATATAGGTGATTTATTTCCCTGTCTGTATAACCCAATATCTTCGCCATAGAGATAGATTCGCTATTCTTTTCGATGATAATCTTTGCGAGCAAATAGATTATCAGTGCAAACATAATTATTCCAAATCCTTCCAAAAGCTTCATATTGCTTCCAAGCGAAAGCTTTAGCTGCCTGCATGTCTTATCGAGATCGTCAAGCGTAATAACAGTCGAAATATATTTTTCATCAATATCAGTAATCTCTTCATTTGAGAAATAACCATTGAAATATCCCTCGCGCTTGTCAAAGACCTGCTCGAAATAATCATTTTCCATAAATATAGCAATTGCTGAAGGATAATTGTAAATTCCACTTACTTTAAAAGTATATTCCCCACTCTCATAAGGCTCGTCTAATGTAATAGTATCTCCCACATCGATGTCATACTTTTCAGCAAATGCCAAAGAGAGATACACGTCATCCTCGTCTTTAAAGTCGATATCTACATATTTACTTTCCGGATTAACTCCGTAAACTGACACATCCTCCTGCTTTCTCTCACCATCATGAGTTTTCAGACTTGTTATACTATACTTTTCTACGCCCTTAGTGTCAGTCGACAAGAGTTCGTCAATTGCGCCAGCCACGTCAGCTTCGTTCGTCAGACCCGAGCCCGCAGCGTAAGCTCCACCTGTCGTGCCCGCAGCGTCAGCTCCACTTGTCGTGCCCGCAGCGTAAGCATTCGCCACATCAGCTTCACCAGCCACGTCAGCTTCGTTCGTCAGACCCGTGCCCGCAGCGTAAGCTCCACTCATCAGACCCGTGCCCGCAGCGTAAGCTCCACCTGTCGTGCCCGCAGCGTCAGCTCCACTCGTCAGACCCGAGCCCGCAGCGTAAGTTCCACCTGTCGTGCCCGCAGCAGCCAAAGACTCCACGTCAATATCCTGCAGCACATATTGGTAATCTGAAATCATGTTGTCAACAATCTGATCCTGATAATGATTCAGCATAGGAAGTAGCATCGTGCCAAAAAGCAATACGAAAATCGCAAAAAATACACCCACAAATAACGTCAGATAATTTGCCATATTTTGAAAAACAACTCTCATCCTAAAGCGACTCATAAAATGAATCCTGTGACTCAGATGAAGTATTTTCTTCTTCTTTTTTCTGCTGAGATCTCTTCTCATAAACTGCAGCGGAGTAAGCGACAGCTTGCGGCGCAGCATCAGATAATTGATGAAAATAAGTATCACCAGCGGAACTAAAGTAGTCCTCAAGAAAGCCTCGGCATTCCACCTAGTAACGAATGTAGGTAGGCTATAGCTTGCATAATACATGTCAGCAAACAAATCTTTGAAGTACGTATACCCGAGCACATTTCCTATCACGGCAGCCACAAGCATCACCAAAACAGGCATAGTCAGATAATGTCTGATAAGCTCTTTTTTCGTATATCCAGAAGCGCGCAGAGTCCCTATTACTGCAGATTCCTTTGTAATGGTATTGCTTGTCATGATAGCTACCACAAATGCGATAATAATGATAACAATATACAAAAATACCTGCATCATGGTCTGGTCATCACCAAGGTCATTTCCAGTAAAAATGATAGCCTGGTTCGTAAATTCTGGTATCATATTTACCAACGTTCCATAATTACTTAAAGTCTCTCCCAGGTCTTCTGCCATTTCCTTGGCTTCCTCGTCATCTGCAGGCTTATCGTCCTTGTCATAAAGCCATGAGTAGCTATAATGAAGATTGTTGTCGCTAAGACTATCAAAGCCCTCTTCTGTCATCACTGCCACGCCAAATTTGACAGCATCAAACATCATATCAGATGTGTTGGAAAATAATGCGCTATAATCAGACAGTGCAACCAGACCCGTGATCTTAAATTTCTTTTTGCCAAGCGTCAGGGAGTCGCCAACCTTGAGGCTATTATTATCAGCGTACATGCGGTCTATAGCGATTTCATCTGCTGCATTAGCAAGATCACCTTCCATAAGGCAAACCAAATCTATGTCTGTGCGATTCTTAAAGACTCTAAGAGTACTGTCAACTTCCTTAGTTTCCTCTTCCTTATAAAAATTCGAATAGATCGTTATGCCGACCTCTTCACTATTAGCAGCATCTTCATTTGCAGTACCTTCATTTGCAGCATCTTCGTTAGCCGCATCCTCATTTGCAGTATCTTCACTTGCAGCATCTTCATTTGCAGCATCTTCATTTGCAGCATCTTCTTCAATTTCAGCAATAATCTCGTCGCTTATTTCGTTTTGAAATTCGAAATTTCCGTCTTCGATATTGTACTTTTCAAAGCTTTCATTATAAGCGTGAACCATGCTCTCTCCAGCCACCATAAAGCCAGAAATAAGAGAGATTATTCCGCCAAGGAAAAGAAATAGCACCAGATACTTTGCTATTTCACTTTTAAGCTCTCTAGGAAATCTTTTATTCAGCGGATTTCGCACAACGCTTTGCCGATTCTTCACAACACTTTGCCGATTCTTCATACAGACCACCTACCATTCAAGTTCCATAGCAGGAATCTTATTTTCATTCATATAATTTTTATGAACGACACCATCTCTTAGCTTTATCACACGGTCTGCCATATGCTCTATCGCACCATTGTGAGTTACTATCACGATAGTATTTCCATATCTGGCATTTACGTCCTCGATCAGCTTTAGGATTTCCTTAGAAGTATTATAATCCAACGCTCCTGTAGGTTCATCGCAAAGAAGTATGCTAGGATTCTTTACGATAGCACGCCCGATAGCAGTACGCTGCTGCTGACCTCCAGAAAGTTGATTTGGCAGTTTATTTCTATGATCGAAAAGTCCTAGCGTCTTCATCAGATCATCCACATCTAATGGATTGTCGCTAAGATATGCCCCTACCTCGATATTTTCTCGAATACTGAGATTTGGAATCAGATTATACATCTGAAATACATATCCCAGATGCTTGCGCCTATAAAGAGTAAGCTCCTTCTCTGACATATCCCTAGTCTTCTCACCATCAATAGATATGAAGCCTTCATCAGCCTGGTCGATTCCCCCAAGAATATTCAATAATGTAGACTTGCCTGAACCAGAAGGTCCGAGAAGTACGCATATTTCACCCTTTTCTATGCTGATATTCACACCTTTCAGCACATTTATCCGGCTCTCACCTTCACCAAAATGCTTGTGTATATCCTTAATTTCCAAAAACACCTCTATACCTCCTTGCATATAATCACAATAAAAAGGTCTTGATTTTATGTAATTTGTTGGTCTTGCTTAAATTATTCTATAACGTGATTAGCCACAACTAACCAATCACATATTACACCCTTTTCATGACTATTGCAAGTAAAAAAATCCATGCCTGCAAATAACAGACATGGATAAATATGAAGTTTATTAAATTTTAATTTAAAAGCCAAGTTCTTATTTCAGAAATCAAGCCATTATTTCGCAAATCAAGCCATTATTTCGCAAATCAAGCCATTATTTCGTAAATCAAGCCATTATTTCAGAAATTAAGCTTCCTTCTTATTTCCAAAATATTCTTTGACAAGCTTTACAACTGTTCCGCCGAGCAGGAAGAGTGCTATAAGGTTTGGAATCGCCATGAGACCGTTGAATGTCTCTGCTATACTCCAAAGGAGTCCAAGATCCATAGTTGCACCAAGAAGAGCCATCATAGAATATACGATCATGAAAGGCTTGTTCAGCTTTGAACCAACCAGGAATTCCAGGCATCTTGTACCATAAAGTCCCCAACCGAGTATAGTTGAGAATGCAAAGCAGCACATCGCGATTGCTGTGAAGATAGAAACCCAGTTTCCGTAAGTAGATACAAAGCCGCTGATAGTAAGCTCTGCTCCTGCAGCATCTCCATAATTGATAGATACGCCGCTGCAGAGGATAACAAGTGCTGTCATAGTGCAGATAATAATAGTATCCATAAATACTTCAAAGATACCAAATAAACCCTGGTGAACTGGTTCATCAGTATCTGAGCATGCATGTGCTATAGATCCTGTACCAAGACCTGCTTCGTTTGAGAAAATTCCTCTGGAAAATCCCTTCTTCATAGCCATGAACATGCTTCCTACAACACCGCCTGTAATAGATTTCGGACTAAATGCACCCTCAAAAATCTGACCAAATACAGCAGGGACATTCTTGATGTTAATTATAATAACGCCAAGCGCAAGAACAATATAAAGCACAGCCATAAAAGGCACGAGTTTTTCTGTTACGCTTCCAATACGCTTAATCCCGCCAAGAAGAATAATTGCAATTAAAATAGTAAGAATGATACCTATAATAATATTTGAAATAGTAACGGAATCTGCATCAAGAACTCCAAAATTTACAAGTGCTGTATTTACAGCAGTAGTGATGGTATTTACCTGAGTGGCATTTCCTGTTCCGAAAACAGTAAGTACTCCGAAGATTGAAAATAGCACTGCAAGCCATTGCCAATTTTTACTAAGGCCATTTTTGATATAGTACATCGGGCCTCCGACCCAGTCGCCTTCTTCATTTCTTTCACGGAAGTGAACAGCCAGAGTAACCTCTGCAAACTTTGTACACATTCCGAGCAGAGCTGAGATCCACATCCAGAAGACAGCTCCAGGACCGCCGATTGCTATAGCACCAGCAACACCAGCGATATTTCCTGTTCCTACTGTCGCTGCAAGTGCAGTGCATACAGACTGGAACGGAGTCATAGCTCCTTCAGCAGCCTCAGTCTTATGAAAGATCTTTCCGATTGTTTCCTTAAATGAAAATCCTAATTTCCGAATCTGGATAAATCTAGTACGGAAACTTAAATACAAGCCGACAATAATGATACATGCCATCGCTGGAACGCCCCATACAAAATTATTGACGACATTATTTATGCTTTCTATGGTCTGCAACATACCACATTTCCTCCTTTACGTACATTAAAAACCTGCATATATTTGAACCTTGCACATCTTAAATTCCTGTATATCTTGAAACCCTGCATATCTTAAAATCATGCGCCTAGAAAGCTTGTGCACGCTGAAAGCTTGCGCACTCTGAAGGCTTATGCGCTCCGAAATCATACGCACCTAGAAAGCTTGTGCACGCTGAAAGCTGTGCACTCTGAAAGCATACGTACTTTAAAAGCTTGCGCGCTTTATAATTCAAAACAATTGCCTAAAAAAAATGGAGGCTCTCATATAATGGACACTAGCATCCGTCAGTGCAATCGTGTCCATCAATTCAAGCTCATCCGTCGGCGTATAACAAATTCAGCAATTGCCTTTGAATTGTAAAATGCCGCCTTCAGCAGGATTTTAAATTATACAAGATTGTGCATTGAACTCGTTCATTCTAGCACAAATGAAAGGTCAAGTACAGTGCTTTTTGTGTATACTTGAATGTATACACAACATGTATTAGCTATGCGTGTATAAAGAAATGCATCACTTTGCATCCATTCTGTATCACTCAGCATCACTCTGCATCACTCTGCATCCATTCTGTATCACTCTACATCCATTCTGTACCACTCTGCATCACTCTGTATATACAGCAATTCCTTTTCTTTTATGCTCACTTGCTTTGTGCATGCGATCTACGATTTCTTTTTTGTCAGCTGAAATTTCACCGCCGAAAATGTATGTATCAAGCTCAGCATAAGTGACGCCCATCTCTGTTTCGTCGGTCTGGCCATCAAAGAGAGCAGCAGATGGAGCTTTCTCTATTATGAAGCTCGGTGCATCTAAGTATCTCAAAAATTCGTAAACCTCTGTAACTGTAAGGTCTCCAATAGGATTGAAGTCATGTGCGCCATCGCCCCATTTGGTAAAATATCCCACATAGGCCTCACTTCTATTTCCTGTACCTGCTACAAGGCGATTCTCCGCTGCTGCGATCGTATATAATGTAAGCATACGAAGCCGCGGTGCGATGTTTGTAAGTGCTGCAGAATTCATAACTGCCACGCCTTCAAGAGCATTCAATTCAGCTTCTTTTACTGGAGTCAGATCGACAGTACGCGTCTCAATATTATACTTGTCAGCGATTTTCTTTGCATCTGCAGCATCCTCATCATAATTTCTTTTTGATGAGCATGGCAAAATGATGCCTATCGTATTCTCGCATGCAGCTTTGCAAAGAATTCCTACCAAAGCGGAATCCTTCCCGCCGCTATTACCATATACGATTCCCTTTGCCCCACTCTCTTTGAGAACTGATTTTATAAAGGCAACTCTTTTTTCAAATTCATTTTTATAATCACGCATAGTATACCTCCCTGCAGCGCAGCACTTTGCTGCACTTTAAATCATTTTGTTGACAAATCCTTGAATTTTTCAGCAAATTCTTGCATTTTTTACCAGATTCTTGCACTTTTTCAACAAATTCTTGCACTCTTTTACCAGATTCTTGCACTTTTTCAACAAATTCTTGCACTCTTTTACCAGATTC
>CAVJDC010000090.1:0-7378 GCA_963648085.1 Anaerovoracaceae bacterium | reverse complement strand
TGATTCTGCATGCGGCAATCATGCAAAAAGCCAATTGCACATACAGACTGATTTGGCATATATATTGCTTGTGCATACAGACTATTTTACGCTGACAGACTAGATATACAATTATACAATGGTCTAGTTATACAGAAGTTGCTGACGCTGTTACATGCTGTGTATATGCATGCATACATGCCATATACAGCACCGATTAGGTTGGCTCGTAATTGCCCTGCTATACTTTAAAACAAAAAGAGATGATCCCCCTTAGGCAGAAAGGCCAAATGTCCAAAACTGTTTAAGGGGGATTTTGCCGATTCATGCAGCAGAAGGTCAATCGCTGTCCCGAAGTCACGACATTTGGTGAGGGATCAATTAAAACTAGACAGTAAAACTTTCGAATAATCTATACACAGCATGATATAAATGTGATATCATACTAAGTTGTGCATATGATAGTTGTGAAGCACTGCCGATGCTGCAGCTTTTATTATTGCAGCTGGATTATAAGTGACTTCATTGCATATTTACAATATCTATGTAGAAATGAAATATTCATAGGAGAAGATAAAAGATATGCTTACATTAGACAAAATATACCATGCAGCCTATGTTCTCAAGGGAGTGGCAAGGAAAACAGACCTGATAAGAGCGACAAAAATACCAGCCGACTGCAATATATATCTAAAGACGGAAAACCTTCAAGTGACAGGAAGCTTCAAGCTTAGAGGAGCTTATTATAAAATCAGCCAGCTGACTGATGAAGAGAAGGAAAAAGGCATCATAGCATGCAGCGCTGGCAATCACGCTCAGGGAGTTGCTATGTCAGCCTCAAAGAGTGGGATAAAGGCTACAGTATGCATGCCAGATGGAGCACCTATCAGCAAGGTAGAGGCTACAAAACAGCTAGGTGCAGATGTATGTCTTGTAAAGGGTGCTTATGATGAAGCTTACAATTATGCTGTAAAGCTTCAGGAAGAGACAGGTGCTACATTTATTCATCCTTTTGACGATGATGATGTAATTGCAGGTCAAGGGACTATCGGACTTGAGATACTAGACCAAATAGACGAGCTTGATGCTGTCGCAGTTCCTATCGGCGGAGGCGGGCTTATCTCAGGTGTTGCTTTTGCGATAAAAAAGCTTAGACCAGATGTTAAGATTTATGGAGTGCAGGCCGCAGGCGCTCCGAGCATGTACCGAAGCATCAAAGAAAGTGAGCAGATTACGCTCAGTTCTGTTGATACATTTGCCGATGGTATTGCAGTAAAGCATCCAGGTGATACGACATATCAGATGGTGCAGGAATATGTCGATGATATTGTGACAGTTTCTGAGGACGAGATTGCTACAGCTATACTCACTCTTATGGAGAAGCAAAAGGTAGTCGCCGAGGGTGCAGGTGCTGTCAGTGTCGCAGCCGCAATGTTTAATAAATTGCCTATAAAAGGTGGAAATGTAGTGTGCCTCGTTTCAGGAGGAAATATCGATGTAAATATTCTTAGCAGAGTAATTACACGCGGCCTTGTGACTACAGGCAGAGCTGTAAATCTCACTATAGCACTTGAGGACAAGCCTGGTCAGCTTCAAGAGGTATCAGAAATAATCGCCGCCTGCGGAGGCAATGTCGTGGCTGTCCATCATGACAGAGGAGACGTAAATATGACTATTACAAGCTGTTTCCTCAAGCTAGGGCTAGAGACAAGAGATCACAAGCAGATTGCAGATATAAAAAAGGCACTTACAGAAGCAGGATTTCGACTTGTTTCCGACAGGTAAAACTGCCAGGTTTCTAAATATACAATTCAAGAATAATAAGAATAACGAGAATAACAATAATAACAAGAATAACAAGAATAAATAAAATTAGCTTAAGGAGGTATTTACAAATGAAAATAATCGCAACAGATAAGGCACCAGCAGCTATCGGACCATACTCTCAGGGACTCGAACACGGAAATATAGTATTTGTTTCAGGCCAGATTCCTGTAGATCCTGCTACAGGAAAGATTGCAGATACTATAGAAGAACAGACAGCCCAGTCGCTGAGCAATATAAAGAATATTCTTGCTGAAAATGGTATGACTATGGCAAATGTCATAAAAACATCAGTTTTTCTTGCAGATCTCGACGATTTTGCAGCTATGAATGCCATATATGCCGAAAATTTTGCAGAACCATTTCCTGCTCGCAGCTGTGTACAGGTCGCTGCCATTCCAAAGGGCTGCAAGGTAGAGATAGAGTGCATCGCAGTAAAGTGAGTGCAAAGCAGTAAAGTGAGTGCAAAGCAGTAAAGTGAGTGCAAAGCAGTAAAGTGAGTGCAAAGCAGTAAAGTGAGTGCAAAGCAGTAAAGTGAGTGCATCACATAAGGTGCGGCGAATAGGTGAATATGTATATTTAAACATGTATATCTGAACATGTATATTCAAAGCAATGAAAATTTTTCACTCGCGAGAATTGCCCCTTTAGGCAGAAAGATTGTGTAATCTTAAGCTGCTTAAGGGGGATTTTTTTGCGATTGAATCTTTAATTGGAAATAACAAACCGGCAATTTGAATAGAAAAAATCTAGGCAGCCCTTGTAATTGCGACGCTTATCAGTTATAATCTATAGTAACCTGAAAAGGATTATTTTTTTAACGTACGGTTAGCGCATTCTAACTGTGTGCTGCAAAATGCAGATTAAGACAGTGGAGCCTAAATGTTGGAACTTTAGTATAAATTGGATAATTTCTAAGTTAAAAAAATTTTTTTAAAATTCAGTTAGAATCAACTAACCCAAATCAATTAACTTAAAGCAATTTACAAGGATCTACGAATCTGAATCTGCTAAGTTAAATCAATTAACTCAAATCAATTAACTCAAATCGATTAAGTTAAATCGATTAAGTCAAATCAACGGCTAGGGCAATATCCGGTTATAGGTGAGCTTTAGCCCAAAAAAATGAGCTGCGGTTAGCGCAAACTAACCTAATTGCAAGAATTCGAAATCAAAGCAATTCATGAGTAAAAAAATCAAAATTGAACAAACTCAGAATTAATTGAGAAAAATCAAAATTGAAAAAACTCAGGATTAATTGAAAGAATTCGAAATTGAAAGGATTCAAAATTAATTGAATTCGGAAAGGAAATCGTATGAAAACACAAAGCAAATGCACAAAGCTCTTGTCGCTTCTGCTTACTGCGATCATGGTGATAGCCCTTCTGCCTGCAGCGGCTTTTGCCGCAACGGTAGACAACAGCTACGCACCAGGAACGTATGTCGGTACGGCACAGGGCTTCAAGGGTGATGTAAATGTTACAATCACACTCACCGAAAAGGATGGCAATGTTGTTATAAGCGACATTCAGGCAACGGGAGAAAAGGAAACACCAAACTACTGGCAAGCAGCAGTGGCAGTTCTCGATACTATCAAGACGAAAAATGGCACCGATGGTGTAGATGCTGTTTCAAGTGCGACTAGGAGCTCCACCGGCATTATAAATGCAGCAAATAATGCATTAGAAAAGGCAAATCCTACACCGACTGGAAGCGGCACCGCAAGCGATCCTTACCTGATCATGAATGCAGTACAGCTTCAAAAATTTGCCAATACAGTCGACGAAGGCGAAACATATGAAGGCAAGTATGTTGTACTTGGTGCGGATATTGATCTGAGTTCAGTTGAAAATTGGAACCCAATAGGACTTGAAAATGGAAATACAAATATATTCCGTGGCACATTCGATGGCAAAGGATATAGTATAAGCGGGCTGAAGGTTAATAAAGAAGTTACAGGTGAAGCAAATTATGGCTTCTTTTCAATACTTGGAAATCAGGCTATCGTTAAGAATCTTAACATTAAAAATATCGATATAGATTTGACCGATACGACAGATATCGCTCGCGTTGGTGCGATTGCAGGCGACACTGAAAAAACAGCTGGCACTGGTCATACTGGACTTGCAGCAGTTATTGACAGCTGCTCAGTGACAGGTACAATAGATGTCACTACTACCGCTGGAAAAATGTCCTTTGCAGGAGGTATCACTGGCAGATTGTTTAACGGCGGAATCGTCACAAATTGTTGGACAGATGTAAATGTCACATCAAAACAGCCAACTGATGACAAATCTGCATATGCAGGTGGAATAGCAGGAACGACAGGCAATTATGTTGTCATCGCAAATTGCGCTGCATTTGGCAGCAGCACAGCTTCCGCTCCAAAAAATGGAAATTATGGCGGCATGACTGGAGGCATCACAAGCATGCTTGCAGGCAAACAATATAATGTATATGCCACAGGAGATATGACCGTCGAGAATGCAGGATCGCCACATACATGGATCGGAGTTCTTGATGGGCAGGTTACCTCATCTGGCATGACAAAGGATTCAAATGGGGATTATACAATATATCCCGAACAGGGCACATTCCGCTTAGGAAGCTATTATGCGTCAGATGCAAAGCTCACGAAAGTAATCTACAGCGTAAATAGCGATACACCTACGACAGAGATTGTCGATACTGTTGATCGCGGCTACCCAGGTGCTTCAACTAGCATAAAGTCTGTCGATAAAGCTATGCAGTCCGTTGCAATGACAAAGGCAGATATGGCCACTGCGGATTTTGCAGAAAAGCTTAATAGCAATATTAAAGAAATAAATAAAGTTCTTACAAATTATGGAATCTCGGGCATAGCATTACGTGAATGGCAGCTTGATGATGGTCGTGTGCTGCCTACAGGATCCGTGTGGGTTTCTGATGAAGTCGATGCAAGCATTTTTGCATCTGGCGATGGCAGCGAAGAAAATCCTTTCATCATAAGTACAGCAGATCAGCTTCGCGCTTTTGCGAGCTCAATGAATGACAAGATTGATTACACCGGCAAGTATATAAAGCTTGGAGATGATATCGATGTTTCTGGAAAGGAATGGACGCCTATCGGCGGAAGTGATTACCTCTTCAATGGCACATTCGACGGTGCAGGGCATAGCATCTCAGGAATGAGCCTTGGATCCGCAGATAATGCTGCAAAACTCGACAGCGAAAATATTTATATCGGACTCTTTGGAGTACTCGGACCTACGTCAGTAGTTAAAGATGTGAAAATTACTGACATTGCACTATATACAAGCTATAAAGCGTCTGCATTTGTAGGCGGTATCGCAGGAGTGATGCAGGGCAGCACTGCAAGTGAAAACTACACTGGAGCTGTCATTGACAATTGTTCAGTTGCCGGCGTTATTTCCCATACTTCAGAAAAAGGCAATCAATTTGTCGGTGGACTTGTCGGCATGCAATATAAAGGTGCCATAATAAATTCCTCATCTGCTATAAATGCATCGGGCGTAGTAAAAGCTGGTGATCTGGCAGAAGTGGGAGGACTTGTCGGTCTAAACAATCGTGGCCTTGTGGCAAATTGCTGGGCAGATTGTACAATTTATGGTTCTGGAAATCGCGAAAATGGCAATGAAGGAATGGCAGTAGTCAGCGGTCTTATCGCATGCAATGCTGGTGAGCTTGCAAATTGTTTTGTCGCAGGGAATATAAGCACAGAGGAGCATTCTACTTATGCTGGAATGGTCTCAGGCTGGATCACCGGCATCGGCAAGAGCTACAATTGCTGGTATGAGCTTGGCAGCACCATGACACTTAAAGTAGGAGACAAAAATCCACAGGTAGTAAATCCTGTCGAATCTATCGGCACGAAGGTGGCATCAGGAGTTAATGATGAAGGCGATGCATACACTGGCGGTCTTGCAGATAAGATGACCGGTGTCAATGGAACAAGTGCAAATACTGCTGCGGCGCTAAATTCAAGCTTTTCAGCATTTCCAGTGAATATTACAGCTTATGGGTTAAATAACAATAGCTTAAGAGCTTGGATATTTGACAGTTCTCTCAAGCTTGGCGATGAATATGGCAGCGTGACATATGTTCAGCCAGAATGTGAAAAAGTTGTAAAGCCAGAAGCGAAACTGAATGACGGCACTTGGTATGGCCGCGATGACAATAAACAGAGTGTAGTTTCTATTGATGTCAAGGATGGCGAAATAATAAAGACTGCCGTTATCACAGGTGATAATAGTGGCGAAGCCTATGATGCGGCTATAGAAAAGGCAAAGTATAAGGCAACTTATGGTGACTTCTCCACTTACTTTGCAGCAGATGTCAGCAAATTTGGCGGCGGCAGCGGAACTGCAGAGGATCCATATATTATCGCGAACGAATCACAGCTCCGTTATCTTTCAAGTTCAATCAATTCAGACGTGAATTGGAAGGGTGTATACTTCAAACAGACTGCAAATATTACACTCAGTGACGAACAGTGGCAGCCTATAGGATGGGCACTCAATGCAGAAGTAAATGGCAAGCAGACTCAGATTTGTGCTTACCCATTCCGCGGCAATTATGACGGCGGCAGCTACAGCATTTCAGGGCTTACAATAGGCAGCGAAAATACACCTGCAGACATGACGACAGCAGGCATGTTTGGAGTTACATCTGGAGAATTAACAACAAATGCAGCACCTGACGGCAGCGAGCAGACTGTTGCAATAAAGAATGTAAATCTAAAGAATATTTATATAAACGTGGAAACACGTTACCAGACATATGTCGGCGGACTTGTCGGTTCTGGACAGTACGGAATTTATATTGATAATTGTACCGTTGAAGGGAAGATCATTTCTCAGACAAGCGAGAGTTTCAACCGTGCGGGAGGACTTGCGGCAAGCGTTATGCGTGGATACGTATCAAACAGCGGCACAGATGTTGAAATTCATGCATCTACAGACACAAACAACGTCTATGCTGGCGGCTTTTACAGCATGGACAACCGCGTAACCACATATAATTGCTATTCACTTGGCAATGTTTATGGCAATTCCTCAAATAATAATAAAGTTCACATCGGCGGATTTGTCGGTCAGGCAGGCGGCATACATTACAATTGTTATGCAGCAGGAAGTGAGATTGTCTCAGAAAAGACAACTAGCGATGTAGGTGCTTTCAGCGGACGCAATGCTGGCATCAATATCGATTATTATTGCTACAGCAACAGTGAAGCACTCGTTAAGCAGGGCGATATAGTATCATCTGCAGATAATATGGCAGTTGGCGTAATGACTACAAATGCTGTTTCTGAAAATTGTGAAGGAAAGACCGCATCAGAACTTAAGAGCGCTGACTTTGCAAAGCTCTTGACACAGAATGCTTCTGCAGAAAAGGTAAGTGCAGCAAATACATTTGTAAACGAGACACTTGCTTCTTCTACAAGTGGACTTAGTCAGGCAAACTACTATGTCGCAAATCCACTTCTCGGATGGAAAACGGGCAACAGATATGTATGCTTCAACAATAACGCAGGCACTGATTCGGGCTCAGGCTCTGGCGGCTCGAGCACAGGTGG
>CAVJDC010000089.1:0-7453 GCA_963648085.1 Anaerovoracaceae bacterium | reverse complement strand
CGTCTGTTCCTGTTGCTGAATATATAAAAAATTCGTCAGATCCAAATCCTGATTTCTTAGCCGCACTGCTTAGAAAATCTGCCGTTTCTGAAGGGCATTCACGACCGCCAAATGCTCTTTTTTCCCAGCAATCGCCACACATAGTCAGATAATATCCCGTCGAGTAAAGTGCTTCTGAAAAGATAGCCCATGCAGCAACGCTTCCAAGGGAGAATCCGCCAAAAGCTCTGTGATATCGTGATTCTATGAGGCCTTTTCTATCTGTAGACTTTGCAAATGTACGAAAATTTTTTTCAACAGAAGGAATGAGATCATTCACATATACCTCAGGAAAGGTTAAGGCATTTTTGCGTGACTCACCTATTTCTGTTGAAAGTAAAGCAGGCATCACTATGATCAGAGGTTTTATCAATCTGTCAGCAATCATATTATCTATCATCGTCTTGAGCATTTCGGGACTTTCTTCAGTCCCAAAAAATGTAGTCTCGTCGCCGCCAGACCCATGCATGAGATAAAGTATATCATAATGCAGCATATCTTCATCGTCATAGCCATGAGGAACATATATGATGGCTTTTCTGTAAATTTCAGTCTCATCATCGACGTCAAAGGATCTATATGCAATTTTTTTTAATGCCCCTGGCCTTTTGGCTGGTCTAAATAATCTCTGAGGAACCCCATTAACTGTAAAACACTTCCAGTTTTCCATACAGACCTCTCATCTCATGCTTGATAAGCTCAAGTATCGTTAATTAAGCTTAAGATATAGTTTTTCATACGCAATATGCCTTCAAAGCTTTACTTCATATCATTTCATATGAAACATGCCTTCAAATCTTGGCTTTACATATTAAGAAGCTTGAGTCTCAAATTTTCAAGTGCTTTTGAACGATGGCTGATCTTATTTTTTTCATCCTCTGTAAGCTGTGCATATGTCACATCAAAGCCGTCAGGAATAAATAATGGATCATAACCAAATCCATTTGTTCCCACGGGTGAAAAACCTATTTCTCCAGGACATTCCCCACGTGCAGAAATAATTTCACCATCAGGAGTAACCATCGTAATGACAGAAACAAATTTGGCCTTTCTCTTTTCCTTCGGAACATCCTTCAAAAGACGCATTAGCTTTTCATTATTTTTGTCATCATCAGCATTTTCATCCATATTTTCTGCAGCGAATCTCGCAGAATACACACCAGGAGCTCCATCTAAGGCATCCACCATCAGCCCGGAATCATCTGCAATGGCTGTCATATTTGTAATCTTCATTATGCCTTCAGCTTTAAGCAGAGAATTTTCTTCAAATGTCTCGCCGGTTTCTTCTATCTCGACATCTGCAGCCGCAGTCTCGCCCTTTGGTATAAGTTCAATTCCAAAGCCTTTAAGTATGGACTCCATCTCCTTTACCTTGTGCTTATTTCCGGAGGCCGACGCCACCCGCATGCCATTATATTTCATCACTTTCTCCTTATATAATTTAATTTCTTGCTCAGCATATTTAATCACGCCAAATGGTGTGATTCGCCGCTTATAATAATGTCAACAACAGTCTCTGTCTACAATATCATCCCTGTAAAATATGCAAATACGACTGCCGCTACCGCAGCTGCGAACAATCCAAGCTCGAAATATGAGATAATAATCGCTGCGACGGTTCCTATCACTGCCGCAGTAATACTTCCCACAGACGTGAAAATCGCTGGGAAAGTGAGGGCTGCAAGTACAGCATATGGCATATAATACAGAAACGATTTCACATAAACATTTTCTATTTCTTTTCTTACTAAAAGAAGCGGTACAGCTCTCGGAATATAAGTCACGAGTGCCATGATTATCACAGAAATAAATGCTCTCATGACTCGTCTCCTTTCTGCATATTTTGAAGTTCGACAATATTTTTACTGCGGAATTTCGAGCTTTCTTCAACATCGCTATTGCGGAATTTCAATTTTTCTTCTGCATCAATCTTGCGGGAATTTAAGCTTTCTTCTGCATCGCTCTTGCGGAATTTCAATTTTTCTTCTTCATCATCGCAGACATTAGACAAGCTTTTTTTCTCATCTTTTATAGGAAATAATGCCGCTGCAATTCCTGAAGCCAAAAGTGTTGTGATTATCACCTTGAATCCATCCGAAATGAACGAAAATATACTGATATACGAAAGTGCTGTCATGATCATAATTGCCAGAAGCACAGTAAATATAACAGCACGTGATTTCTTCATATCAGGAACTATCACAGCAATAAACATGGCATATATCGCTATACCCATTGCAAGAGACAGTGATTTAGACATAAAGTCAGATGCAAATGCTCCAAAAGCAGTGCCTGATGTCCATCCTAAGACAGGTGAAAGTATGAGTCCATACATAAAAGGTGCTGTAAGCTTTTTTTCCTGCACAGATGCAAGTGCAAATACCTCATCTGTCACTCCATACCCAATAATTATGCGCTGTCTTGTGCCCACGCTTTTGTCAAATTTTTGCGAAAGGGATATCGACATAAGTATGTATCTTATATTTATCACGAAAACCGTCAATGCGATTTCAAGGATGCTTCCAGATGCGAGGATAAGCTTTGTTCCTGCAAATTGGCCCGATGATGTAAGATTGCTAAAGGATTCAAATATCGCAAGCCATGGACTCATTCCGCCAGATGCTGCCATAATGCCGAAAGTGAAGGCAACAGAAAGATATCCCAATGCTATAGGAATCCCCATTTTAAAGCCTTTAGTAAATTCTTCTTTTTTATTTATTTCTGTCATTTTTTCTTCGTCATGTCTGTATATTGTCATATATGTATAATCTCGCCATCATCTGGTACATATATGCCGCCATCAAAAACAAGCCTTCCTTCAGCAATATAATCTGACTTTCTTGATTTAAGATTATTGTCTTCAGTGTGATACAAGATAATATTCCTTGCGCCAAGCCGCATGGCATTTTCACATGCATCCTTTGCTGTGCTATGATGCTTCTTATATGGCTTGTAGCGATCTCGCTCGCTGTAAAGGCAATAAGCTTCATGCATCAACATATCACATCCCGCAGCAACACTTTCCATTTCTACACTTAAAGGCTCGTCGCCGCAGCAAACTATCCGCTTTTTGCGTTCATCAGTCAAAGAGAAGCCGAATTGTTTCTGCTTTGTAGAATGAATATCACAAAATTTCACGTTAAAATTCAGTATCTTATAAGATTCTCCATCTTCTACAACAATAAGCTTTATGCGCCTTCCTATCTCCTCAAATGTACGCCCAAATAGAGTAAGCCTCGCAAGTTCCGTAATCACATGTGCAGATTCGTCATGACAGTAGATTCTCAAATCTCCCTCGTAAATCTGCATACGCATATGTCTCGTAATCTCGCTTATTATCCAGAGAATTCCCAAAATATGATCATTGTGCGCATGAGTGATAAATATATCATGAACGTCTTCTAACTCGATTTCAGCAAGTTCAAGTGCTCTAAGTATATAATTCCCGCCACCAGTATCGACAAGAAAATGATTGCGTCTAGGCTTGTTTTTTTCAACATTTGCGCCTGCTTCATCATTTGCTGCTTCATCATTTGCTGCTTCGGCATTTGCTGTTGCTTCGGCATTTGTGCCTGTGTCATCATTTGCTGCTTCGGCATTTGCTGTTGCTTCGGCATTTGCTGCTGCTTCGGCATTTGTGCTTGCTTCATCATTTACTGCTTCGGCATTTGCTGCTGCTTCGACACTTGCCGTTACTTCAGCACTTGCTGATGCTGCAATATTTGTATACGCACAATCGTCTGTACGCACTGCGTCATTTTCCACATTCTCTGAAATAGTAAAGCATGTATTGTAACACTTAGTCGCATTTGAATATCCCGTTCCGAGCATCGTGATTTCGGTTTTCATTATTTAAAATCCCTTGCATATACTGTGGCCCCGCGAGCTGCAAGATGATCAGAGCCTTCAAAGAAAATATTCATTCCACTTAGTTTGTCGGATTCCTCAATCATCCTCCTAATCTGCGGCATACGCGTAGCACCTCCTGCTACGATAAGATTTTTGATATCCTTGTCGGCATTCTTTTCTATAAATGGGAATAAATAAT
Organism: Anaerovoracaceae bacterium; assembly: GCA_963648085.1. Lineage (GTDB taxonomy): Bacteria > Bacillota > Clostridia > Peptostreptococcales > Anaerovoracaceae > Alangreenwoodia. The sequence goes on along the minus strand of CAVJDC010000089.1, from coordinate 3,366 downwards.
CAGAAACCCTCTTTCTCGGTTCTTCAGATGCTTTTTCAAATTCTTCTCTTGTAATCTCAAATTTATAATGATCTTCCTTTGCATCCATTTCGATAATGGCAGAATCCTGAGTAGTGAGCATTTCCTTTACGATTGGTCCTTCAAATTTCATTCTTCCCTGTACAAAATCAGTGATTTTATTATTGATTTCCGCTCTATATTTGCCAAGCAGCCAATTTTCCACACATACATCCCAGTCAAACCCGCCAAGTCGGTCATCAACTATTCTGTCCTCTACTGTATATGGCTTTGACGTATCTTCTCCAGCCTTCACTATCGTCGACGCAAATCTTGTGCCGCCAAGATCAAAAACTGCAATATTTTCATTTGCAACATCGTGATTATCAGCATATCCCATAGCGCATGCTACTGATGCAGGAATGATATCAAGAACTATTACATTTCTTTCTAGCATAGTCTGAACCTCTTCGCAAGCTGCCTTGATCATAAGGGCGTGCTCAGCACTGATGCCGTCAGGAACCGAAATGACAACCTCAATATCTTCAAAGCTTAGCAGCATATTATATCTGAGGAATGCTTCAGCTCTTCCAAGAACATGTCTGAAAATTTCGGTGAGAACTTCCTTAGGTGAATACTTAGTATCATTTGTGTCTAAGAGCACATTCTTGTCAAGCTTATCAATAATGTCCTCGGCAAGAAAAACAGGCTCACTTTCTGCAGCCAGAAGTGCATCGATACCTACAGTCTTTGTAATATTGTCATCATAAAATACAGTTCTTACCCCATCAGGATGCTTTCTGCCTACAAGTGGAATAAGCTGCGTTCCCCTATAAACAGCAACATATGTGTGAGTGTTGCCGATGTTGATACCTAATCTTACTGATTTTTCCATTTTTTTCTCCTTTTTTGTAACTTGATATGACTATCGAAATTAGCCAATGCAAGCCTGAAATTAAACTTACTGCCGAAATTCCGAATAAAACTCGATGCCTGAACTCGATGCCTGAAACTCAATGCCCGAAACTCAATGCCTGAAACTCGATGCCTGAAACTCAATGCCTGAAACTCAATGCCTGAAACTCGATGCCTGAAACTCGATGCCTGAAACTCGATGCCTGAAACTCGATGCCTGAAACTCGATGCCTGAAACTCGATGCCTGAAACTCGATGCCTGAAACTCAATGCCTGACTCGATGCCTGCTAATTCACACTCTTGCTCCTAATGAAACATGACGGCTATTGATTTTGCTATTGATTTTGCTATTGATTTTGCTCCTGAATGTCATGATGCCAGACGTGGATTTTTAGTGTTAAAAATTCTCTTCCAGTAATAACACAGCATAATAATCGTCAGCACAAATGACGTAATGTCTGAGAAAGGGCCTGCCCAAAGTGCACCCTCTACTCCCATAAATATCGGAAGGACAAGGGTTGCCGGAAGCTGGAATATAATCTGCTTTGAAAGCGACAATATAGAAGCTTGTGCAGGATATCCGAGAGCCTGGAAGAATATTCCACTGACTATCTGGAGTCCGCCAAATGGAAGAAGCATAAGGTAGATACGCATTGTCTTGACAGCGAATTCATAATATATTTCACTTTCATCATTTCCAAAAATGCCTATAACCTGCCTTGGGAACAGCTGAGCTATAAGTAATGCAAGAATCATTATCGAAGTCGTTATAGTAACTACAATCTTAAATGTCTTCTTTACCCTGTCATACTGCTTACTGCCGTAATTGTATCCCATAATAGGCTGTGCACCTGCGCTTGTTCCTATTATTATAGAAATTATAATAGAAAAGACCTTCATTGTGATTCCAAGTGTAGTAAGAGGAATATCTTCTCCATATTTGCTGAGTGCTCCATAATGTACAAGGATGTTGTTTCGTGCTGCCATTGCAACAACAAGTGCAAGCTGATTCAAGCAGCTTGAAATCCCAAGCTTCATAACCTTAGGTATACTGCTGATGGAGTCTTTTAAAATCCTTTTATCAATCTTTACTGACTTCATATGGAAGCAATACCATATATTCATACAACAATTGACAAATTGACCAAATATTGTTGCAAAAGCAGCGCCCTTTACACCTAGATCAAATACAAAAATCATAATTGGGTCAAGAATTACATTGATGATACAGCCTGTAAGAAGTCCTGCCATGGTAAATCTCGGACTTCCATCAGCCCTGATAAAGCTTGACATTCCACCACATACAGCAAAAAAAATCATTCCTATCGATATAATTCTGCCATAATCAATAGCATAAGGCAATATAGCATCAGAAGCTCCAAAGAGTCTGCAAAATTGTTCCAAGAACAGATTGTATATGATGAATAATATCACTCCTACAATTATTGTTCCTATCATGCCGGCAGCCGCACCCTTTGCCGCATCTTCATCCTTCTTTTCGCCAAGCTTAAGACTCATCAGGCTTGCCGTTCCATCACCAATCAAAAATATAAAAGCCATAGCGAGAGCAGTCATCGGAAATATTACGGTAGTTGCTCCATTTCCAAGATATCCTACACCTCTTCCTATAAAAATCTGATCCACAATATTGTAAAGCGAGTTTACAACCATTGATATTACGCCTGGAACCGAGAATTTAAGTAAAAGTTTTGGAATACTTTCAGTACCTAAAATATTTGGTACAGCAGCCCCCTCACCTGTCATATCAGGAGATGATACATTAGTCCCAGCCAACTCAGCTGATGAATCACTAGTTTCTGGCACATCTGCTGGTGACACACTTGCACCTGTTACTTCTGCTTTTGAATCTCTAATTTCTGGCACATCTGCTGGTGACACACTTGCACCTGTTACATATGCTTTTGATGCGCTAGCACCTGCCAACTCGACTGATGCTGCACTAGCATCTTTTTCCTCGGCTGATGATACACTAGCATCTTTTTCCTCGGCTGATGATGCACTAGCATCTTTTTCCTCGGCTGATGATACACTAGCATCTTTTTCCTCGGCTGATGATGCACTAGCATCTTTTTCCTCGGCTGATGATACACTAGCATCTTTTTCCTCGGCTGATGATGCACTAGCATCTTTTTCCTCGGCTGATGATACGCTATCAATTGTTTCATCAACAGTCTCCATAGTTTCACTCGCTATATCTTCTGATATTTCAAATTTATGCTTTTGGGATTCTATTTCATCAATTTCTTTTGTTTTTTTCATATATCAACAACATCTCCTTCTCATTTTTTTACAGCAATCGGGCACTTTATCTTGCCAAAATAATAGGCCCTACTAAATAACCATTATAACGAAATACTTGCACTTTTTCAAGGCGGATAAGCATGCGGCAGTACCAATTTGCAAAAACTCAAAACCCAGGCCCTGACCTTGCG
>CAVJDC010000088.1:1712-7607 GCA_963648085.1 Anaerovoracaceae bacterium | reverse complement strand
GTACAAGCTATAATCAACAGAAAAATTGATTGACATTATCATTGATTTTTCCGTTTTACCAGAAAAAAATTTTTTTCTTAATATGTGATGATTATGTGATATTTTATTATCATTCAATTTGCCTACGCAAATTATTATTATGCTAAGAATCGTTGAAATTCCTTGATTTTAAGCGGTTTTAGTTGACTAACTCAAGATGAATAATGTATACTTAATAGCGTAAAGTAACATATAGACGGAACTACTTAAAGAATCGTTTTTTCTAAGAAAGGAGGAGATTCCATGGGATTATTTTCCAATAAGATGCACAGTATTCATGTAAGCCATCACAAAGATACCGCTTCTCTTGAATCTGTCATCATGCCGGTTCCTGAAAAAGTCTATATCTCTATGTCTCAAAACATTGGCAGACCGTGTCAGCCACTCGTCAGCAAGGGTGACCGAGTTACAGTAGGCCAGCTCATTGGAGATGTTGACGCGCCAATCAGTGCACCTGTACACTCAAGTGTCTCAGGCGAAGTTGTCTCTATTGAAGAAATGCGTACTGCTATGGGCAGCACCGACACATTTGTAGTGATAGCCACTGATGGAAAGCAGGAAGTTTGCCCAAACTTAAAGATTCCTGATGTTTCTACCAAGGATGAATTCGTCAAGGCAGTAAGAGACAGCGGTGTAGTAGGACTCGGCGGAGCGTCATTCCCTACCCATGTCAAGCTGAATCCTGCAAATCTCGACGAGTGTGACACACTCATCGTAAATGGTGCGGAATGCGAGCCTTTTATCACATCAGACCACAGAAACATGCTCGAGCATACTGAGGATATCATTTCAGGTATAAGCCTCATCATGAAGTATCTCAAGCTTTCAAAATGCTACGTAGGCATTGAAAACAACAAGCCTGACGCTATCAAGAAGCTTGGCGAAGCTCTTAAGTCTGTTGAAGGTGCTGAGGTAAAGGTTCTCAGAAGTACTTATCCTCAAGGTGCAGAAAGAGTTCTCATTCACGAGACTGCAGGAAAGAACCTAAAAGCGGGTCAGCTTCCTGCATCTGTAGGATGCATCCTTTCAAATGTCACATCCATCATGGCTATAGGAGCATATTTCAGAACCGGTATGCCTCTTACATCAAGAACTGTCACTATTGCTGGTGATGCAGTTGCAAATCCAGGCAACATTGTCGTTCCTATCGGCACAAAATATTACGATATCGTAGAATTTTGCGGCGGATATAAGGCTGACCCTGCAAAGATCATCGCAGGCGGTCCTATGATGGGTAAGGCTCAAAATAACGATGGTATGGTAACCGTAAAGAATACAGGCTCTGTACTCTTCTTTGACGCTGCACAGGCTGCAATTGCAGAACCTACTCCATGCATCAATTGCGGAAGATGTTACAGAGGATGCCCTGCAGGTCTCATGCCTGGTCTCATCTCTAAGGCTTATGCAAATGCAAATGCCGAAAAGCTCAAAGAGCTTGCAGTTATGGAATGCATGTCATGCGGAAGCTGTTCGTACGTATGTCCTGCTAAGAAGCCTCTTGCATTTACGAACGTACTTGCCAAGGCATTTTTAAAGGAGGCTGGTATATAAATGAAAACTTCAAAGCATTCAAATCTGCTGGTAACTTCGAATCCTCACATCGTCGATTCGACTAGCACCCAAAAGGTTATGCTGGCAGTTATTATTGCCCTCATGCCCGCACTTATAGCATCAACTGTTATTTTCGGATTCAGAGCTATTATTCTTGCTCTCGTATGCATGGCTTCTGCCACATTCTTCGAATGGGCATATGAGAAGATTCTTAAAAAACCAAATACCGCAGGCGATCTAAGTGCATGCCTGACAGGTCTTCTAATTGCTATGAACGTTCCTGTCACTATGCCTTACTGGGAAGCTGTCATTGGCGCTTTTGTAGCAATCATAGTAGTTAAGCAATTCTTCGGTGGTCTTGGTTCAAACTTTGCAAATCCAGCGATCACAGCAAGAATCGTACTTTTCATATCATTTGCCACTGACATGACTACCTGGGCAGAGCCTGGTCAGAAGCTCCTTACAACTGCAGACGCAGTTACTTCTGCTACTCCACTCGGAATATTTGCCGAAAGTGGTGCCGCAGAAGCTGAAGCAGCTTTCTCGCTAAAGGATATGCTCTTTGGTACTACTGGCGGTTCTATGGGTGAAGTTTGTGCACTCGCACTTCTCATAGGAGGTCTTTTCCTCATTCTGATCGGAGTTATCCGTGCGGAAACTCCTGTGGCTTTCCTCGCTACAGTTGCTATTATCTCACTTATCGCAGGTCTAAATCCAATCTGGCAGATTTGTGCCGGTGGTGTGATGCTCGGTGCTTTCTTTATGGCAACTGACTATGCTACTACCCCATACTCAAATGGCGGAAAGATAGTATTTGGTATCGGATGCGGTATTATAACTATGCTTATAAGAATATTCGGGGCTTATCCTGAAGGCGTATCCTTCTCGATTCTGCTCATGAATATCCTCACTCCGCATATTGATACTATTTTCGAGAAGATTATTTATGGTGCTCCTGAAAGAGAAGCTAAGAAAGCGGAAAAGGCTGCCAAAAAGGCTGCTGCTGAAGGAGGTGCAAAGTAGTTATGAGTAACGAAAATACAAATAAAGTTCCTTTCAAGGATGGAATGATAGGTCCTACAGTTATTCTGCTGGTTATCTGCCTCGTCATCTCAGGTGCGCTGGCATTCACATATCAGCTCACAAAGAATCAGATTGAAAAGATAAACAAAGAAACTGCAGATGCAGCTCGTCTCGAGGTTCTTCAGGGAGCAAGTTCCTTCACGGCATGTGACTCGGATCTTCCTGATGGTGTTACAGAATATTATTTTGAAGACTCAGGCCTCGGTGCTGTAGCTACTGTACAGAATAAATCATTTGGCGGCACGATCACTGTCATGGTAGGCATGGACGCTGAGGGAGTCATCACTGGCGTAAAAGTCACTGATCATTCTGACACTCCGGGGCTCGGTACTAAAGCTCACGACAGTGAATATCTTACAAAAACATACGTGGGTCTGGATGCTCTCGACGATGTTGACAATATCAAGAAAGACAGCAACGTGGAAGAGGTCACAGGCGCTACAGTTTCTTCAAATGGTATCTACGGATGCGTTAAGTACGCTCTTGCCGCATATGATGAATTGGGAGGTGTGAAATAATGGAAAATAAAGCCAGCAAGCTCGCCATTCTCACTAAAGGCATAATCAAAGAGAACCCGACGCTCGTTTTGCTGCTCGGTACATGTCCTTCACTTGCGACATCTACTTCAGCTCTAAACGGTGCAGGTATGGGGCTCTCTGCTACAGCAGTTCTTGTCTGCTCAAATATCGTTATATCTCTTCTTAAGAATATCATTCCTGAGAAGGTACGTATCCCGTGCTACATCGTTGTAATTGCAGGCTTCGTAACGGTCGTTCAATTCCTGCTCCAGGCTTATCTGCCTTCGCTCAACGCTTCACTCGGACTATATATCCCGCTTATAGTTGTAAACTGTATCATACTCGGAAGAGCTGAGATGTTTGCAAGTAAAAATAGCGTTGTTGATTCAGCTCTTGACGGCATTGGCATGGGTCTTGGATTTACCCTTGCACTCTTCTGCATGGGTACTATCAGAGAATTTTTCGGTGCAGGCACATTCCTCGGAATGACTGTAACTACAGATACTATCACTCCAATGTCAATATTCGTAATGGCTCCTGGCGGATTCTTCGTATTTGGTATTCTTACTGCTGTTGTTGCAAAGATCACCAAGACAAATATGAACAGAGAATTCAGCTGCAATGGATGTCCTGGCGACGAAGCAACTATAAAGGCTGCCGAAGAAGAGGCTGCTAAGATTGCTGCTGCAAAGGCTGCTGCTGAAGCTAAAAAGGCTGCTGTAGAAGCCGCTGCTGCTGAGGCGGTTGCCGCTGATTCTGATGCTGCTGAGGCAGTTGGTGTGGATTCTGATGCTGCTGTGAAAGCAGATGAAGCGAAAGGAGGCGACAAATAATGGCTATGATCTTCAAAATCATTATCTCCCTCATTCTCGTTAACAACTATGTACTCGCCCAGTTCCTCGGTATATGTCCTTTCCTAGGCGTATCGAAGAAGCTTGACTCAGCTACAGGCATGTCAATCGCCGTTACCTTCGTAATGGTTCTGGCAACTGCTGCTACATGGCCTATTCAGACATTCCTGCTCGATCCAAATGGAATCGGATACATGCAGACAGTTGTATTTATTCTTGTAATTGCAGCTCTCGTACAGCTCGTAGAGCTCGTCCTCAAGAAATATATACCTTCTCTTTACAGATCACTAGGTGTATATCTTCCTCTGATCACCACAAACTGCTGCGTACTTGGTGTAACAGTAAACAACATCGATTACGGCTACGGCTTTGGTGAATCATTAGCAAATGCTCTGGGTGCAGGACTCGGATTCTTCCTTGCGATGATTCTCTTCTCAGGTGTAAGAGGCAAGATGGAATATGCTGATATTCCTTCATTCCTCAAGGGCGTTCCTTCTGTACTTATCGCGGCTTCTATTCTCTCTGTATCCTTCATGGGATTCAGCGGCGTAGTCGAAGGCATATTCGGTTAAGGAGGCGAAGACATGACATCATTATATTTAATTCCTATCATCATCGTATGTGCCATCGGTATCGTCTCAGGCGTACTTCTTACAGTAGCTGCTAAGGTCATGTATGTTCCTGTAGATGAAAGAATCGAACAGCTCACAGAATCTCTTCCTGGTGCAAATTGCGGCGGATGCGGATTTGCTGGATGCTCTGATTATGCTACCTCAATCGTAGAAAATGGTGCTGAGCTGAACAAATGTCCCGTAGGAGGTCCTGCCGTAAGTGCTAAGCTCGCTGAAGTAATGGGCACTTCTGTTGGTGATGTTGAAGAAAAATGCGCTGTAGTAATGTGCGGCGGATATGACAACAAAACTAAAGACATTTTCGAATATCAGGGAATCCCTTCATGTAAGGCTGTAAAGACATTCTACGGCGGCGTAGGTGCTTGCGGTCATGGCTGTCTCGGTTATGGAGACTGCGTATCAGCATGTAATTTTGACGCTATCGGCGTTGTAAATGGTGTTGCTTGGGTTGACAGAGAAAATTGTGTAGGCTGCGGTGCCTGCGCAAAGGCTTGTCCAAATGATCTCATAGCACTCATTCCTAAGAAAAACACTGTTTATGTTGCATGCAGCTCACATGACAAGGGAGCTGTTACGAGAAAGGCTTGTGAGGCAGGCTGTATCGGATGCAAGAAGTGTGAAAAGACTTGTAAATTTGGCGCAGTCAAGGTTGAAGACAACAAGGCTGTCATTGATCCTGCTCTCTGCAAGAATTGTGGCTTATGCGCAAAAGAATGTCCTACAGGTGCTATCATAAAGCTTCCTAAGCCTGCAAAGAAAGAAAAGACAGCTTAGAAATAAGATTAGATAGACAAAAAGAACGAAATCGGGGCTGCATCATCAACGTTCAAAAGACATTGATGATGCAGCCCTTTATCTTATGTACCTTATATGTTGATGATACAGCCCTTTATCTTATGTACCTTATATGTTGATGCTGCAGTCCCTTATCTTATGTAATTTATCTTATATAATGCAGCATCAAATGCAGTATCAGATATCTCCCGCCATTATAATTATAGGCGAATTTCTGTCCACCCATCAAAATATTACAAAACTGACAAATCAATCTCATCAGTTGCGTCATTTAGCAGCATGATTTCTGACAAAAGCTCCTGCTGTCTCTCATAAACAAGCAATTCCTTGTTGTGTTCGAAGTACTTTTCACATCCATAACGACTGATAAATTTGGCTGCATGATAGTTCGAAGTAAGCTCTGTAACCACTACGAGCATTTCCTGT
>CAVJDC010000088.1:0-1702 GCA_963648085.1 Anaerovoracaceae bacterium | reverse complement strand
ATTTCCTGTCCGCTTCCAAATACATCTTCTACAAATAGGAAGAGATTGTCCATTCTAAATTGAGTCTTCTCAAGATGCTCTTTCATCTCAGCTACGGTCTTTGCAAACTCAGACTTGATATACTCGAATCCATCCTGAAGGTCTGTCACACCCATAGAGATCAGATCATTTTTATACTTTTCTATAGATAGGATGACCTTTCTGAGAATAGTTTCCCTCTCAGGTGAAAGTACTGATGTGCGCTTTTCTTCACGATATGATGCCGTTCTTGAGACCATATACTTTCCGAGAATAGTATCGATATTTTCTCTGCTTGGATCTGCTCTTTGGCATACAATCTTAAGCTCTGACAGAAGCTTATGGAGATTTGTAACAAAGTCCTCAGTCTCGACATCTGTCTTCACTTCATCTGTAATGGCTTCGAGAAGCAGTCCAATAAGAGTCAGCCTTTCGTCAAACTTTGCATTTGCTGCACGCTGTCTGATTTCCTCAGGATATGTGCCATCCAGAATATTTTCGATTTGATAATCAGATTTATACTTGTTGTATAAATCATAATAAATAGAAAATTCCTTCGCAGCCTTTCCGTGCTGAATATATTGGCTGATCAGTTTTTCATCTACTTTATATTCTTGTTCCTCATACAGCTTGATCATAGTCGAGAGATCTTCCCATCCTCTCGCTGTCATAAATTCTGCTCCGTCTATAGTAGTCTCTATGCGATAAAAATCGCTCTTCTTTATATCAAGATATGTCGTGATAGCGCCATGAATCCCCTTCTTGTACGCATATTCCTTCCAAACACTATAATCTGGTTCTACAACTATCTTCTTTACTCTATCTAGTGTAACTATGTCGAATTCTGTTACGGATTTGTTGTGCTCGGGAGGGTTTCCTGCTGTAGCAATTATCCATCCATCAGGAACCTCATGCTTTCCAAATGTCTTATATTGAAGGAACTGAAGCATCGCAGGAGCAAGTGTCTCGGATACGCAATTTATCTCGTCCAAGAATAAAATTCCTTCTTTAAGGCCTGTCCTTTCCATAAATTCATATACAGATGCTATGATTTCGCTCATAGTATATTCGGAAACCATATATTCATTGCCTTCAAATATCTTTTTTTCAATTTTAGGAAGACCTATCGCACTCTGTCTCGTATGGTGAGTCATGGAATATGATACAAGTCCTATGCCCAGCTCCTGTGTAATCTGTTCCATAATGGCAGTCTTTCCTATACCTGGATCGCCAATCAATAAAATAGGACGCTGTCTTACCCTGCTGATGCGATATTCTCCAAATTCATCCTTCATAAGATATGATGTGATCGCACGCTGAATCTCTTCCTTTGCTTCTTTTATGTTCATATAAGTACCTCTTCCATTATCTCGCTTGTCTCAAGTACAAGCTTCATCGCCCAGCTTGGAACCTCATATTCAAATTCGTCATCGTCGACAAATACGAATGCAGTCTCATAAGGCGGTCTTCTCTTTGGATATGTGCCATTTCCGTCTGTAAAATATATAAGTCCCTTAAGGTCATCAAATTCTCTCATCTCAATCAAATGATTTACATATTCGAATACAGGTCTGAAATCTGTCCCTCCAAAGCCTTGAAATTCCAAATCTCTGATATAATCGTCAAATTCTTTTCTGCATGTGATCTTTACATCACTCTGAATCTCGGCATCACACTGTATAAT
>CAVJDC010000087.1:0-7632 GCA_963648085.1 Anaerovoracaceae bacterium | reverse complement strand
CTCCCCATGCCTAAAGGCAGAGGATTCTTGCTGCCTGCCAAACATATTGGCTGACCAGTCCATTTCTGGTAGGTCGCAGTGCAAGTTATGGGTATGCCATTACCCATCCTAGAGCAGAACATATAGTTCTCTAGGCAGTATGTCTGATATTACCTATCGCCAACATACTCAGGTAAACTTTAGTTTCCTTTTATTCTTTTGTAGCTTGCGATAGCGTCTGCTTTTTTGTTTACTCCCAGCTTTTCATAAGAGGATGCGCTATGCTTCTTTACTGTAGAATGCGACACGAAAAGAATTTTTGAAATTGCCTCCGCAGTATATCCTTCGCTTACAAGGTCCATTACCTCGCACTCTCTTTTCGTGAGAGGAATCTTGTAGTTGCCAGCTGTTCTCAGCTTTTTTCTTGCCTCTATAAATTGCTTTGCATATGGAATGATTTTGTTTGCAAAAGGTGTGCCAATATCCTCAAGTATTGGCAGAAGCTCGTGAGCATGCTCCGCAAATTGAATGATGCAGTCGTCTGGCTCTGCAAGCTCTAGTGCCTTTTCAAGAGGCACCCTTGCATCCTTTAGACCACTTGTATGATACGTACAGATACTTTCAAACATTAAAGAAAGCATCACACCTATAAGATTTTGCTTTTCAAGATAAAGTTCATACATCTTATGGCTCATTTCTTCGAGCTTAGTATAATCACCTTTTTCACACAATATCTTTGCAATTATCACATAGCTTGTATCTCTTGCAGGTGCCATCAGCTTTGCAGCGGAGACATTCCCTTCACGCAGCCACTTTGGAATCTGATCATATTTTCCGCTATAGCTGTACACATATGCCAAAATAAATTCATAGCAGCAAAGCATTATCGGATTATCAAGATTTTCGACTTCCTGCATGAGCTGAAGAAGAATTTCATCTATCTGCTTCACATCTCCCCTGCTGATAGCTATTCTCAAGAGAAGAAATGACGCTGACAAAACGATGCCATGCTGTTCCCTTGCACGCGCCTTGTAAAGTGCCTTATATACATACATTTCGGCTTTTTCGACATTTCCCGTAATATATTCATATTCGGCTCTTATCAGATATTCATATCCCGTCCCACAGCCGTTTGCGATTGTATTGAATATATCAAAATCCTTTTCGACAAGCTCAATAATATGAAGCATGCCTCCTGGACGCTGATGATACAAGAAGAGCGTGAGCGGAACTCCAAATGTAATGATAATATCTGAGTTGAATATTCTTGATGTGCCGCCATGAAAATATCTATTTGCTCTCTTGTAGCACTCAAACATTTTGTCAATATTATTGAATGCCGAAACACTCTCGATCAAGGCAATTTCCCCGAGAACCTGGTCACGTTCTGGAAGATCCTCCATACGTCTGTAATATGATGCCGCTTCCTGAAGCATTTTTGTGCCTTTTTTTATGTCGATAATTACTCCATATGAATATATGAAAGTGAGATATCCTATCGGATTTGAAATTTTGGTCTCAAAATCCATTCTCTTAAACGCTTTTGCTATGACAAATGGAGCAGTATTCATAAGAGCCGAAGCATGTCTTCCTGACATAATGTCAAGGACCTGCTCGTGGTCTCTTGCTTTGCTGAAAGCATCTATCGCTTCGATTCTATTTCCTGACGCAACACACCACTCGCCTTGACGGATATATATATCCCTTTCATCGACATTTTCCTTTTCAAATTCATCAAGAAGCAAGCTTCTCAGCATCTCATGAAAGCTATATACGCCTGTCTTTTGATCGAATTTTATAAAGCAATTGCTCTCATGCAGCTGAATGATCACATTTCTGATAGCACGCTTTGAAGTTACAAACTGCGCCTGATCAAGTGTAAAGCTGTTTAGCTTTGATATCTTGAGAAGAAGCATACGCTCCTCTTCTGAGAAACGCTCATATACCGCACTTCGCATCAATCCTGTGCCAAATTCAATATCCTCTAGAGTCCCGTGAGCATGATAATGGAGTAATGCCAAGTATATAGCCGAAGTCCATCCAGACGTCTTCTCATACAAAAAATCTACCTGCTCACTATCAAGAGGGAGATCATTTAGCACAAAAAAATCATCTATTTCCATCTTTGAAAAATAGAACTCATCCTGTCCCAAAGAATATGCCTTGTGCTGTCTCACCAGATCGTCCATATCTACAGGAAGCTTAGTTCGTGAGATCAAGACAAAATGAAGCTCTTGTATATCAGTGTCAGCCATACGCATTATAATCTTTATAAGCTCTGAGCTGTGACATAAATGCATATCATCAAGCACTACCACTACTGGCTCAGAATTCATGAAGGATTTTAGTGTTGCTATGAGATAATCAATCTCAATCTCAGTCCTTGGCATCCCATTCTCAAACATTTTCTTGCCAAGCTGGGCATTTGTCATCTCTACAGAATGGCAAAATTTCGCCCATGTCCATATATCCTCGGTATCATCATCTTCAAATGTGAACCAAATATTCTTTGCTTTTCTCTTTTTCTTTAGAAAATCTCTTACAGCCGTTGTCTTTCCAAATCCCATGCCCGTCGTCACAAAGAAAATGCGGTGTGTAAAAATATTTTCAAGTGCTTTCTTTATGTGTCCTCTGTGAAGTATTCTTGGTTTCAGGATTTGTCCCTTCCCATTCCGTTCCATCATAACATTCTCCGTTTTATAATTGTTTTCACTGCCAGCCAACACCTTCAGCACTAGCCATCAATCATTATTTTTATCAGCAGCTGTCATCTCCAGCGCCCGTATCGGTTAGAGCGCCCGTATCGGTTCCACCATCTTTATCGACTCCAGCGCCCGTGTCGGTTAGAGCGCCCGTATCGATTCCACCATCTTTATCGACTCCAACGCCCGTGTCGGTTAGAGCGCCCGTATCGATTCCATCGTCTTTATCGACTCTAGCACCCGTATCGACTCCGCGCATATCGGTTTCAGCATCTTTATCGACTACAGCGCACGTGTCGTTTCCAGCGCACGTACCGGTTCACCGCCTGTTTTTAAAAGCATTTCTTTAATGCATCAATAATCTTTTCGCATGCAGTTCCATCCCCATAAGGATTTGAGGCCTTTGCCATCGCATCATATGCATCCTTACTTGTCAATAGCTCTCTCGCTAGCGATGCTATAGCATCCTTTTCTACCCCGGCAAGCTTCACTGTCCCAGCCTGAACGGCTTCTGGTCTTTCGGTCTCTTTTCTTACCACGAGAACAGGCTTTCCCAGAGACGGAGCCTCCTCCTGCATACCACCCGAATCGGTTATTATAAAATATGATTTTGCCATGAGATTTACAAACGGCTGATAGCTAAGAGGATTTATCAGATGTACATTATCTGAGTCTCCCAAAATTTCACTTGCTATTTCCCTTACTTTAGGATTCAGATGAACGGGATATACAACCTCTACATCGTCAAATTCATCCGCTATTTCCTTGATCGCGCCGAAAATATTTCTCATATATTCGCCAAGATTTTCTCTTCTGTGGCATGTCACCGTAATGACACGTTTATTCTCAAAATCAATGCTTTTTAGAGTCTCATCCTCAAACTCATATGGCAGCCCTGCGACTTCCAAAAGAGCGTCGACTACTGTATTTCCAGTAATAATAATATCCTCTTCATCAATGCCTTCTCTAACCAGATTGTCAAGATTTCTCTTTGTCGGTGCAAAATGCACAGATGCCATGTGACCTGTCAAAACTCTGTTCACCTCTTCAGGAAATGGTGAATACATATCATATGTACGCAATCCTGCCTCTACATGGCCTACTGGAATTTTATGGTAAAATGCCGCAAGTGAAGATGCAAATGTAGTGCTGGTATCTCCATGAACCAGAACTATATCAGGCTTTTCCTTTTCAAGAACAGGATCAAGGCCTGTCAGCACATTTGCCGTAATCATTGCAAGCGTCTGGTTTGGTTTCATAATATTCAGATCATAATCAGGAACAAGCTCAAAAAGCTCTAAAACCTGGTCAAGCATCTCTCTATGCTGTGCAGTCACACACAATACAGATTCTATATCTGCATCACTGTTTAATCGTTTCACTAGCGGAGCCATTTTTATAGCCTCCGGTCTAGTACCAAATACTGATAATACTTTCATCTATACGTTCCTCCGAATTTATACAATTTTTCCCTGTCCCTGCTTTGGATTTTGCCTAGATTTCATCTCAGACATTACATCAAATCCTGCCTTAGCCCTTGTCTCAATCTTCCGCCTCTTATTTTTTCTCATTCTTTTCTGGATGTTCGATGCACTCAAGACCCTCGCGAGTGATTTCCTTGAAGCTCGAATGATCCGCTATGAAGACCAGCAGCAGCAGCAATGCAATAACAGTCAGCACGCATGCTTCGACAAGATTCCTCTTTACTATCATAATAGAAACCATACCCATGATACCATTGATACAATACATAATCATGACGGTACGCCTTTGTCCAATGCCTGTATTCATTATTCTATGATGAACATGTCCCTTGTCAGCGGACATTATTGGAACATTATTCACCCATCTTCTTATAATCGCAAAGGCAGTATCAAAAATAGGAAGACCAAGTGCAAGCACTGGAACTATAGTAACTATAAGAGTTGCACCCTTTGTAGAACCCATCACAGATACTGCAGCTATCATGAATCCCAGATAAAGCGACCCGCAATCACCCATAAATGTCTTTGCTGGATGAAAGTTTGAAGGAAGGAAACCAAGTGCTGCACCTGTAACTATAACCATTGCCAAAGCGACTGTGTACTGGCCGCTAAGTGCTGACGCATAAGCAATATATGCAGAAGCGATGGCAGCTACACCTGCTGCGAGTCCATCAAGACCGTCAATCAGATTTACAGTATTTGTAATTCCAACTATCCAAATAATGGTAATGATAAATGCGATAGGATAAGGAAAAAATATGTAAACTGGGCAAGTGTCTGACCATAAAGTACAAGGATTCTTCACAAATTCTATGCGCAGCCCGCCTGCATAAAGAAAAGCTGCACATGCAATCTGTAATGCAAATTTCACCTTCGCAGGCATTCCTTTGATGTCATCATATACTCCTACAGCAAAAATCAACACACCGCCGATAAGAATCCTCGTTAGCTCTGGATCGTAAAAGGACATGATCGCCAGCATAATCTCTCCAGCGGCAAATATTGCAAGTCCTCCAAAGCGCGGCATCACACTAGTGTGCATTCTTCTCATATCCTTTGGCACATCCATCGCCCCTACCTTTGGTGCCGCCTTTATGGCCACTGGTGTCAGTAAAAATGATATTAAAAATGACGCTGCTATTATAATAATATATAATAGCGGATTATGAATATGTTCAGCTATAAGCTCTCTCATCTTCTTTAGCCTCCTACTTTTTATGCCTGCTGCTTTATATAACTGCGCTGTCCCTTGTCCCCGCTGCTGATATTGCTCTCACACGATATAATTCTATTAAAGCTCTCGTGATATGTTCCTGCTATTGCTCTCACGCGATATAATTCTATTAAAGCTCTCGTGATATGTTCCTGCTATTGTTCTCCCAGATATTCTATCTTAAGACCTGCTTCATCAAGCATCTCTTTTGCAAGCTCGTCAGGGTATCCTTCCTTGACAACTATACGCTTTATGCCAGCATTTATAATCATCTTCGCACAGAGTATGCACGGCTGATTTGTGCAATAAAGCGTGGATCCAGCAATCGATACTCCCAAAAAAGCGGCCTGTACGATAGCATTTTGCTCGGCATGTATTCCTCTGCAAAGCTCATGTCGCTGTCCAGATGGGACATTCATTTCAGCACGTCTGCAGCCTTTAGTACTGCAATGCTCTACGCCACTTGGAACACCGTTGTATCCAGTTGCTAATATTCGGTTGTTTTTCACAATAAGAGCACCTACAGTCCTTCTAAGACATGTAGAGCGCTTTCTCGCAACCTCAGCCATTTCCATAAAATACTCATCCCAGCTAGGTCTGGTATCCTTTATGTTTTCCATATCAAATCTCCTGTTTTTAAATAAAGAAGCTGACAAATTCAGCCTTGCTGCCCACCACTTTGGCCATGCTCCGTTTGAACCTGCCATTCGCTGCTTCGACTCATCATTTACAGTCCAAGTTCGGCTTATCATTTACAGTCCAAGTTCGACTCATCATATGCAGTCCAAGTTCGACTTATCATATACAGTCCAAGCTCGTCATTCACAGTTTCAGCCTCTTTCGATGCTGCAAACATTCATTTTCAATTTGGCTTTATCTGTCACTGCAGCATCACTTGCTACTTGATCTCATCAAAAAATACTTCAGCCATATATAGCCCCTGTGGCGGTGCTGTATGACCTGCACGACTCCTGTCGCATGAATCGATAATTTCTGGCAAATCCTTCGCTGAGATTTTGCCAAGTCCCACGTCTACAAGAGTTCCTGCAATAATCCTTACCATATTGTAAAGAAACCCATTTCCCGCTACTGCAATCTCAATCTCGCGGGCCTCGCCCTGCCCGGCTCGCAGCTTCATGTCGCCGACCTCAGCAATACTAAATCTAGTATCAAAGATTGTCCTTTCTGTGCTCCCTTTCAGATTGCTTCCTGCTGCCATAAAACCGGCAAAATCATGTGTTCCTCTGAAGGCTTCGAGTGCTGCTGCCATAGCCTCTATGTCGAGTGGTTTCTTTACACAATATCTATAATTTCGCTGAAAGACTGGCATATCCGTGCCGTTAAATATTTTATAAATATATCTCTTACCCTTCGCACTGAATCTTGCATGAAATCCCTCAGGAACATTCCTCACAGACGTGATACGCACATCTCCACCCTTTAGGCGGCTTTCGGCGAGAATGTCATTTGCTGCAGTCATGAGTCTATCTTCAGGAATAGCGAAATCTCCACTGAATGTAGCACATTGTCCGAGTGCGTGAACTCCAGCGTCAGTGCGTCCAGTTCCATCTATCTGTATGTCCTGGCGGCAGAGTATAGAAAGGACACGTTCAAGCTCCCCTTGAATAGTTCTCATACCTGGCTGGCGCTGCCATCCCGAAAATGCAGTGCCGTCATATTCAACTGTAATAAGCAGATTTTTCTTCATCGTGCATCCTTTATTTTCTCTAAAGCCCAGCAAGGCACTGACAAGCTAAATTATATAACTAAACGCCGAAAGTCGGAGATCAATCTCACCGCCGAAAGTCAGACATCAATCTCATCGCTGAAAGCCGGAAATCAATCTCATCGCTGAAAGCCGGAAATCAATCTCATCGCCGAAGGTCAGAAATCAATCTCAACATCGAAAGTCGGAAATCAATCTCGCCTAATCTTATCTCACGCAAAATTATTCGAACTCTAGTGTATTATAACATAATTCATACGCAAGGCAATTGATATGTCATTTCTGTAAAAAAGGTGTAACTTGCAAAAAAAAACAAATCAATGCGATTTAACATGTCAAAAGATATTTAGCTTCCCCATCAAAAAAACTTTCTCGTCCCCAACAAATAATTATAAGGCAGAAGAAGCTATAAGGCACTAGCAGCTATGAAGCACTAGCAGCTATGAGGCACTAGCAGCTATGAGGCACAGGCAGCTATGAGGCACAGGCAGCTATGAGGCACTAGCAGCTATAAGGCACAGGCAGCTA